>NZ_CAWUDO010000202.1:0-6029 GCF_963920935.1 Nostoc sp. CCY 9925
TATCAGTAGAATTGCTTTCTCCTAAGTGTACTTAACTGGACTGATAACCGCTATACAAAAAACTGCAAGTTAAAGAATGTCAGATTACATATAATCAAAAGAATTACACACCTGTAGGAACTTTTAGCTGTATCTGTGGTTTTGTCTATTGTCGAAGTGGCCCTGATAGATCGCCAGAAGATAGTTTCCGATACTCCAAGGTCAAGTTTTATGGTTCTGTATGGGAAGAATCTTTGAAAACTCTTTGGGAAGATTCATCTTTGACCCTCAAGCAGATGGGTCAGCATCTTGGAGTTGAGTTTAAAACGGTTTTACGTCAAGCAAGTAAATTGCAGTTGAATTTCCCACGACCCAATACTAAGGCTACAGCAACAGAATTATGCCCATCTCTCCAGCCTCGTAAAAAGTCATTGAATCTCAACCAAGATGTTATTCAATCATCCCGAAAACAATGGTTGAAATTAATGAGAGCAAATCCAGGTATGGGAAGAACCCGATTACGAAGTAAAGCTCCAGCAATTTATGGTCAGTTATATAACTATGACCGGGAGTGGTTACAGGAGCATTTGCCATCACCAAAAACAAACAATGGCACTCTAGATGTGGATTGGGATAGCAGAGATGAGCAAACCATCAAAACTGTCAAGGAAGTAGTAAAGCGCTTGAAACAAGATACGAACCGCCCTACTTGGATTAGCAGAACAGCGATCGCTAACTCCCTTCCCCATCCTGCCAGTGCATGGGTTAAAAGACATCTCAAAAGGCTGCCAAAAACAGCAAAAGTTTTGGCGGAACTGAGCGAAACCAGAGAAGAATTCGCCGTTAGAAGGGTTCAATGGGTAGCGGATTCTTTCCGTCAAGAGAATACTATTCCGCAGAGATGGCAATTGGTGCGCCGGGCAGGTTTACGCCCAGATATAAGAGAGTTGCCTCTAGTTAAACAAGCGATCGCAACTGCTTTGGACTCTTTCAACCTGTAGCGTACAGTTTAGGATGCAGAAAGCTAAAAAATACTGTAAATGCGTAAGATTACTTGCAAATAAAAAGCCAGCTATCAACTTTCTCAGGGACGACGCTGGCTTTTGACCCCCTATCACAGGAGACATATACAATGTTAAAGCCTGTTAGCTATAAAACAGATCAATACAAAGCTTATCAACAAGCTCTAGATGATTTCGGTATCACAGAATTACTGACAAAACTCAGCAACTACTCTGATGCTGACTTTGATAGCACTTGGATGCAACTCAAGCAGCAAGAAATAGAAATCTTAGGAGCGATTTTAATTTCTCAGTTGACTAGTAGCATTGATGGTAAATTGATTGCCGATTATCTGAATCTAATCCGACATATTAACCAGGATGTAGTCCCTGGTTTAATTAATCTAAAATTCCCAGACGCATCCATTGAGCTTCCAGCCAATTTCCCTGAGATAGCGAAGGCACCGCGCTTTTTATATGGCGATCGCTTGCGTTGGCTCTCTGCTGAAAGTGATACTGACTGGGGTATTGTCATTGGTCGATTTTATAACTATGCTTCACATCGTTGCTCCTGGGCATGGTGTTACGTGATTTGGTTAAGCAAAGATAGCCCCAGTGCTGCTTGGACATCTGCTGATATTGCTTGGGAAGAGGATTTGGAACCAATCAACGAGGAATCAACCTTATGAATCCTCATCCATTGAAGCAACGAGAGCAAGATTTGATTAAACTCTACATTTACTGTCATTTTGGGATGACTCCCAAGCATTTTTACTCTAAGTGGCAGGTAAATTATGAAGAAATTGCTCAAATTTGCTCTCGCTCACTTTCTACTGTTCGGCGTTGGTTTTCTAGGGGACGGAACTACCGCCGCCCGATGCCTACCGATTTACGCCACCTTGCTCTGATGAACTTTTTGCTGGAACACTTCGAGGAGATTCCCGAAGAACTGTTGCAGAAGCTGTGTTTCCCAGACAAGAGTGAGTAGGACTTAGACCCAATTTCAATATCATTCTGATATTTTTTGCCAGCCACCGTCGAATATTTAGACCAGCATCAAGAGCATTTAGAAAGAACTAAAAACTTAATTGAAATTGCCACAGACAAAGGATGGGAGCGACAAGCACAAATCAACCAATAAGTGGCGGACAACCTCGAAAGAATCATTAAAAGTCTTAAGGATGACACCAATGAATAAAGAGTCTAGAGTAAACGCTCTTAAGGCAGCGGCAGAGAAGAAAAAAAACAAGCGGAGGAGAATCTCAACAAAGCAATCCAGAAATTAACTGCGGAGAATAAGCCTTTGATTTTTGGAAACGTAGCGTCAGTTGCAGGTCTTTCGATTAGTTACCTCTACAAATATCCAGAAATCAAGAAACGTCTTGAAGGGTTGAGAGAGCAACAGCAAAAGGCGGACAAGCCAGTAGTTGCACAAAAAGCCTCTGAAAATTCCAAATCAGTTATGATTTCTCAACTTCGGGAAAGAATCAAAAAACTTGAAGCAGAAGTTATCAGTTTACGGAGGGTAAACGAAGGATTAGCTGGGAGGGTTTATCATCTTCAAAGTGCGGACGAGCTAGCAGAAAGGCTCAAAGCTGAAAATGCACATCTTAAGGCAAAGATTACAAAACTTGAGAAAGAGCTAGAGCAGTCTCAAGATCAATCTGTTGCAACTTCCTATGCATCAAATAACTCCGGTTATAGGCTTTAAAAAAATAGAATAAGTAAAGCTGATGTTTTTGAAAGTATTAAGCGGGAACTTAGCGATCTAGGAATTAAGCTTAATCCCACATTAATCAAATCTATCAAATTAAAACCAGACGAAGTAGTTATTAATGCTATAGCAGCTTTTAAGGAAGCAGCAGCGCATAGCGTAGTCGAAAAGCCGGGAGCTTGGATCAAAAGAGCAATAGAAGAGGAATGGACACCTAATAAATCTATCGGTGAAAATTCTAGTAACTTGAACGGTGAGTTTTACCAATGGTTTGATCTAGCCAAATCCCAAAGAATTGTAATAACTATAAAAGAAACAGAACAGGGATTTGTATTACAAGATAATACTGGTCAATGGTTAGCCTGGAAGGATTTTACTGAACGTGGATGGACTCTAGATTATTTAAAAAATCAGGTCAAGCAACGTTAAGTTTATATTAATAATTCTGGATTTAATATTAAAACACTAATTAGATTATAATTATTTCTAATTAGTGTTTTAATTTTAGTATTTTAAGCCTTTATCTATCCAGCTTTTAGCTTAGAAAGAGAAGCTACAGCTTTGTAATATTCTTTTTTAAGCTGTTCAAGCTCTTTATGTTTTTCTGCAATCTCATTTCTCAGAATCTTAAATATATACCCAAATTCACTATCGTTGGATTCCGGTAAATCGGGTAAATCCGAGTCTTGGTTTATGGTGTCAACAGATTCACAAACACTCGATTCTACTTTCTGTTCTTGAACGTTCTCTTTTTTCAAATCATTTATTAAGGTTGAATCAGATGATACTTTTGTACTGTTTGATTCACTTTCCTGATTTTGTCTTGAATTTTTCTTCGACTGTCTTTCAATAAAATCTTCGTAACCATATCCTCTGTCTTTGATTATCGCCTGAACGTCTTCTAATTTGACTTCTGTTTTTAGAAAATAAAGCCATGCTCCTCTCGCTCCACATTTACTTCGATTAAAGAGAGGAAAGATCAAACGCTTATTGTATTCACTGTCCGCCAATCGACGAAGAGTAGATGAAGCTGCTGAATCAGAACATTGCAAATATTTCATAACATCCGCAGTGTCAATTCCTCTTTCTATAGTTTTAGCGAACTGAATAATTAGTAATTCTGGTTCACTACAACGATACAAAGTATCTCTAATTTTCTTCTGCTCAGAGCTACTATTTGGAAGTTGACTATTAATGAATAAATTGCTATCATTAGACATAGCAAGTTACGCCTCCTTTTAGGGGGTTGTAAGGTTAAGTAAAAAAAGTGTAATGGGATACTTTCTTAAGAAGAACGACTCCGCCGGCAAGCTGAAGATTCTTCCATAAGTCCCCCAATACACATAAAAAGACTAACACAAGAAACGATTTTGTTGCAACAACAAAATCGTTTCTTTTTAAGATTATTTCAACTAGCTATCGAAGATTATTTCTGCAACAAAAAAAGATTTTTGCAAGATAATTTCAACCGAGAATCAAAAAAACCTGAAAAAGAAAACAGCTAATAAGCTAAGAATTCAGTAAACTTTATCGCTGTTTGATTACTTCTCCACAAAGTGATTTAACAATGCTCACTGTGTAGAAATTGCTCAAAGACTATATTTGAGTGGGCTTAACTGCCTGGACTTACGTCCGCGCTTTACAAAGCTTCTTTATGATATAGCTGTCCGCGCTTTTGAGGTTTAATTTTATGATTGTCGTTACATTTAACAATATTGCAATGTCCGCGCTATTCTGATACACTGTCATCAAATTTAGTCCGCACTGCCGCACCAATCACAGTAACAGTCCGCCTATTATGGACAAAGAACACGCTAAATCCTCTGAATCTTTTAAAGTTGCTAATTCCGGCAATCTTAATTCTGAACAAAATCAAGATAGTAGTTCCTTTAAGGCTACTCGTCTGCCAGCTTCTCCTCCTTCTCCATTTGCTAAATACAGTGGGTATTTAAATATTGGAAGCGAAGACGAACCTATCGACTGCTATGTTCTAGATACTCAAGAAAGGGTAATCAGTTTAAGAGGGGGTGTAAAAGCTCTAGCCAATATCAAAGGTGGGATGTTGAGTAACTACGTCGGTATTCAAGGCTTGAGAGACTATCTAGACAGCGATTTTATTCTTAATAGCACTATTGAGTTTCATATACCTGGTACTCCACCGCCAGGAACAGGTAAAGGAATTACTGCTGAAAATTTTTTAGATATTTGTGGAGCATATATTAGAGCATTTGCGGACGGGAAGCTGACGACACCCAGACAAAAAGAAATCGCTATAAGATGCGGATTATTACTTGCAGCTTGCTCTAAAGTCGGTTTAGTAGCTTTAATAGATGAGGCGACTGGTTATCAATATGAAAGGGAAACTGATGCCCTTCAAGTCAAAATAAGAGCTTTTATTGCGGATGAATTAAG
This sequence comes from Nostoc sp. CCY 9925, assembly GCF_963920935.1. Taxonomy (NCBI): domain Bacteria; kingdom Bacillati; phylum Cyanobacteriota; class Cyanophyceae; order Nostocales; family Nostocaceae; genus Nostoc; species Nostoc sp. CCY 9925. The sequence continues at coordinate 5,107 of NZ_CAWUDO010000202.1, forward strand.
AAATTGGGAGAAAACCTTCCCTGATGAGTTATGGGAAGAGTTTGGTCGGCTTACCAATTGGAGCAAACCTTTGCGTTATAGACCAAAATGGTGGGGCAAGCTAGTCATGGAGCTTATTTACCATGCATTAGATCCTGATGTAGCTGAATATCTTAAAACACATAAACCACCACCAAAGCACGGCAGCAACTATCATCAATGGTTTACAGGTGATTATGGACTCAAAAAACTTATTCCTCATATTTACAAAGTAATTGGTATTGCAAAAACTTGTTCAACTATTCAGGAGCTTCGTGATAAAGTCGCACATCATTATAGAAATGCAAGTCTTCAGCTTTCACTTGATCTGAACAATGAATAAGAAAATGAGTTATCGTTGTGCAAAGCTTACATAACGTCAAAATATTATATAGCAAACGTTGTAGACATTGTGGTATAGATAATTGATACTAACATTGGCAATTATTACCCTACCATTATCTGCTATTGCCCAAACTGCTCGTATCCAATCTATTGCTGGTAAAGGTAAGGTGAGAGTCCAACGCGAAAAACGAACAGATTGGACATTAGCTCAGTATAGTTTAGGGCAGGTATATGCTGCGATTAATGAGCCTTAGCAGGCGTTGGAGCATTATAGTCAAGCAAGAGTAGGCTACACTTTCCTGGGAGATTCAGAGCATGTAGAGGTTCTCCAACGCTGGATAGAAAGACTCAAGAAAACCGCAGTTAATTCAGAAAATGTCAAGAATTAGCTTGGTTTCTAATTGTACGGATTTACTGCTATGAATAAATACCAGAATTAACGCCAAAACACTTAAACAAGATTTCCAATTGTCAATCTGGTAAGCTTTTAGAATCGGAACCAGATGATAAGTAAATGGGCGTGAAAATTTACCGCTATGTAACAAAATATTAACCAGGAA
>NZ_CAWUDO010000203.1:0-6015 GCF_963920935.1 Nostoc sp. CCY 9925
TCTAAGTTCCTTTTGATTTGCGTTCTCTCATATCGCTTTTAGTCTAAACTCCAGTGGCAATTTCAGCAACAAGAAGCTCTGCGACGGAAAGATGAGGTGATAGCTTCCATTAGAACTTACATTGCATTATTGAATGGCGAATGGGATGCTTACCGTCAGTTAAGTCTAAATTGGAGAAACATTTATCGGGATATCAGCCTGTTGTTTCCAGTATTCCTTTGCACTTTGCACTCCATCCGTAATTTGTTACCCTATCCCGATAGTGGCTGTATTGATCAAGTAATTGTAGATGAAGCGGGTCAGATTCCGCCGCATCAGGTTTTTCCAGTTTTAGTAAGGTGTAATCGGGCTTTGATTGTTGGCGATCCATTGCAATTGGAGCCAGTTGTTAATTTGAGCGACCAGAAGAAAGAGGAATATCGCAGCAAATCTTTTCTGGAGCAGGGACTTACGGATGTAGATTATGACCGCTACAGCCCCACTGCTTCCACAGCTTATCACCGAGCGGCTGGGGCATCAGGGCAACCTGGGGATATTGGTAATGGCATTATCCTTAAATATCATTACCGTTGCGTTCCGGTGATTGCTGATTTTTGCGATCGCTTGTGCAACTACGGCATGATCATCAAAACTGAGCCTAAAGCTTCTCGCTTGGGTGCTAACCTGATTGCTTGCAATGTAGAAGGTAAGCTAGAGAACAACGTTAATTGGGCAGAAGTTGATGCAGTAGAAGCGTTGATTGAGGAGTTGTTAGCGGCAGGTTATTGCTTAAATTCTCCTGACTCTGACAACACAATTGGCGTGATTTCACCTTACCGCCGTCAAGTAGATGCGCTGACTCAACGCTTAAAATCTCGTTGGTCAGATTTTTCCCCCAAGAGCATTGGCACAGTTCACACATTTCAAGGGGGTCAGAAGTCAGTAATAATTTTTTCGACTCGCCAATGTCAACCAACTGATAGTCTCTGGTTTATTAATCGGCGGCCTAATTTACTCAATGTTACTGTCAGCAGAGCGCGAGAACTGTTTATCCTAGTGGGGAATTTGGGGCGGATTTCTGAAGGTGGGCATACCAGAGAGTTGGTTGAATATATTAAGGAATTTGGTGAGACGCGATAATTTTAATCATTTTAAAAGTAGTTTTTGGGTATGGGAGCAACTGCCTAATGAATGTAGTTCCAAGTACCACTCTTCGCCCAAACCTTTTAAATGGTAGGTGCTGTTTTTTAGCTTACAACACTCATTAGGCAGTCAGGGCAAAGGTATTGCTTAATTTACAGAATTTAGAACAAAAGTCATGTGTTAATAAGTAAATAGGATTGACTTACTCTAAAAGAGATATGGAACCTTTGACTACTGCGGCGATCGCTGTTGGCACTATAATTGCCACTAAAGCCTTAGAAAAAACAACCGAAAAGGTAACAGACACTTTATTGGATAAGACTGGCAAGTTTCTCGTCACGCTCAAAAAGCAGTCTCCCCATACTGTAGCTGCTATAGAGAAAGCACCAGAGCAACCACTTGATTATGGTAAGGCTGTACTAGAGGTTGAATCGGCGGCTCAAGCTAATCTTGAAGTGGCTCAAGCTGCACAAGAATTAGCCGCAGCAGCTAAAGTGGAACCAAATTCCAATTTTATCCAATCTATACAGCAATTAGCCGATACGCTCAAGTCGCAGCCACAACACTCAAGTGTCATTAACAATCAGAAGTTGGCAGATGAAATTAAGAATGTCTTTCAAGGCAATACATTTAACGCCCCAGTTACATTTACCTGACTAGAGCCGCCCGAAGAGCTTCGGGCAAAGTTAAGCTCCAGAGAATATATACGCGATCGCGTTTCTCTTAAATCTCAATTGCGGAAAGTTTTAGTAAGTCTAAGTGTATTAGCAGTAATTACTCCTCTAATTTTAGGGATTTTTTCTCAAATTAATCCAAAACCTACTCTTACAGGTTCGGAAAGTCTTAAGGGCATCACAATCAAATATCCCTTAGACGACTGGAAACCAATCAAGCCAAGTGATGATTTTATTGGTGAGGTAATTCAGTTTATACCTACAAATGAAAAGCAGTTGGATTCTTGCACTATAGACATAACAATTAGTGTCCAAGATTTATCTACGCAATTGTTATCTTTAGAAGAATATAAAAATTTGGCTGTAGAAAGAATTAAGAATAATAATCCAAATAAACAAATTACAGATGATTCTAAAGATTCACCAACGCTATCAAAATTTAAAGCATATAAATTAATCTATACTCGCCAAGAAGCACAATGTAAACTCCAAGCTATAGAAGTAGGAACTGTGAGGAATAAAAAGGCTTACTTCATTACGTACACAGCAGACTCGGCAAAATATTCTCAATATTTACCTATTGCTGAAGCGATGATGCAGTCATTTCAAATTATAGAAAACAATTAGATTAACCGATACGTGTTGAAATAACTTAACTCAGCGTGTGATTAAAAATGAAAAAATATAATTACTGTTTTTCTAAGTATTGCAGGAACTTGGTTGTATCTGCAAGCAAGCGATCGCCCCAAAGATTTTGTTTCAAAAACTCTATATTTTGGTAACGCGGATCGCGGCGAAGTGCGTCTTGTCCTCCCTTCTGACTTTGTTGACGTTCACCTTGGGTATATAACGCCACACTTAAAGCCAATTGAGTTTCTACGGGTGGCTGAAAACGATTAGTTTCTAGAACAGCCGTCCATTGCCTAATTGCTCCTGTAACATTGCCTTGTTCGTAGTTGATAAAACCAATATTGTTAAGAGCAGCTGTTGATACAGATGAGTATTTAGTACTTTGAGCGCTTGCTTGTAGATACTGGCTAATGGCATCAGCTAATTTACCTTGCTTATGAAATATGAAGCCTAATAACAATAATTGTTGTGCTTCATTAGGTCTTAATTTTAAACCCGCTTGCAAAGATTGAATAGCCGCTGGATAATTTTGCTGTTGATAATAAACTTGACCTAAAGTGAATAATACATCAGCATTTTTAAGATTTAGAGTTTTTGCCTTTTTTAAAGCAAGTATTGCATCGTCATATTGTTTGGTTTGCACATACATTGCACCTAATAAATACCAAGTTTCATCACTGTTAGGGGCTAAAACAGTAGCCACTCTCACTCGAGACAAGTATCTTGATGAAGAGTCAGGCAAATACTTGACTATTTGAGCTACTTCTTTTGCTATTTTTAACCCTTCTTTTTGAGCTTCGTTAGGATTTAATTGCTGGAATCGCTTAAAGTTTTCTAATGCTCTCTGTTCATCGCTACTGAGCATTTGATTGCCTCGCGCCAAATAATCTTGACCATCACTCGGTTTAGGATTTGTAGGTTGAAGAGTTTTTGGTATATTCTCAGTAGCAATTTTAGGGGGTGATGATGGTCTAGTTGAACTAGGAGGTTTAACAGGTTTACGTTCAGGAAGATTTGCTTGTGCCTGTAACCTTTTCACTGTTGGTGAGCCATGTCTTATGTATATCTGTATCGGAATTCCTAAAAAATCTATTCCCCCAGTGCTACCATCTGTTCGTGATTGTCCATGAATTCCAACCAAACGCCCTTGCTCATTTAAAACTGGGCCGCCACTCATTCCTGATTTAGTAGGAGTATTAAAAACTAATGAATATTCATCTTTAGGCTTCTCTACAATCCTAGTAATCACCTGCGGTATTAGCAGATACTCCCGTACTGTGGTGTAGCCATCAGGATTAGCCCAACCAGAAACATAAACAGGTATACGTGCATTTAGGCGCTCAAAGTATAAATCTGCTTTGCGGTAGTTTTGGGTACTGGTAAATTGCACCTCGGCTAAATCTAAATTGCCCAAGCGTTTTATTCTACTTTTATTAACTTGATATATATTGCGATCGTAAGTTTGGATAGTATAGTTTCCTGCTGCTTCAACCACATGCCAGTTTGTCAAAACAGTATAAGAATTTTCTTGACGATCAATAATTACTCCAGAACCAGTATTTGCTCCATCAATGCGAACTGTAATCGAGTAAGCATCCGATTCTGTTAAGGCAGCAGCAACTTGCGGCTGCACCATAACAATTGTTGCACCAAGAAATACAGTCAACACTCCACTAAAAAGCTTCATTTCTTTCCCTCTTGTTAGCCATTAATTGCGAATTTATCTACAAGAAAAATGCCCAAGTAACTGCAAACTAAAAGCGAGGTTCCACAGTTTATCTTTTTAGATTCTTCTTGCTAGAAGTCGATTAATTGCAAATGTTATCGTCTATCAGTTGCTTCACATCAAGATACAAATTATTTTGATCGTAAGTAATAGCTTGACATCCACTCAAATTTACAGGTTTACCTTTAATACGGAAATCAATTATCTGCCGTAAAACTCTTCCTGTGTCAGTTCTTGGTTTGAGGGTGACTAGTAAATCCTCTGATTTACAAGGTACACCTTTGCGATTGGCAATGCATAAAACGGGAAAGTTGTTGAAATTATCTCTACTAGTAATAAAAAGCAACCCATTATCGTAATAGCGTTGCAACCTTGCAGAAACAATCTGACAACGCTTTAGAGGTGGGAATTTTTTAAAATCTTCAACTACCCAACGAATAAATGTCTCATTTCCTCTTGAAGTGCGTACTTTGGTAACTGGTATATCGCCTTCCTGGTCGCAAAAGAATTTGTTATTTCCGGCATAACTTGGCTGGTTGCTTGTAGTAGTGGCAACTGCCAAAGTTAAAATTGAAATCACATAAGCTGTTGCTATCACTGGTAAGTTGTGAGCAAATAAGCTCAGTTGCATATATTTAAGTACTAACAATTAAAAATACTTTACTTTCAACCAATACCTTTGCCAATTGAAGAGAGTTCAACCCGTGTAGAAACAGAGTGAATATCCCTGGCTGTCTAATCAGTATTTAAGGGCTTGAGTCTAGGATGTTGACTTTGGGATAAAGTAAGTGTAAATTTTCACACAACTTATGTGTCGGAGAAAGGGGCAGTAAATACAGTTTTTGTCGGCTCCAAGTACGCTGCATCCGCTTTTTTAGAATTGAAATAATCCCTAGTAAAAAGAAATCTCATAATACCTCAACCGAATATACATTTATCTAATAATCATACCAATAGTGAAGTATATTCACGAATTTAAATAAGGTATAAATATTTTATTTTTATCCAAAAATTAAGAACTCGTGGCTCGGAGTCGGCGTTAGCGGAGTGGCTCTTGCGGGCTTTTAGGATCTAGTCGGCCCAACCAGTAATCTTTCTGCCCGTAAGAGCCACCGACTCAGAGAGCGTAGCGGTCACGAGTTCGTTGGTTCAACATGAAACTACCGACTAAAACCCCTAGAGCGTTGCTTTTGCTCCAGTATTTCTTGCTGCTGTTCAATAAGAATCTCATTCCAAGTTCGCCCCTTGGGTGCAATTCTTTTAGCCTGGGGTAACATTGACTTTACGACTTGGGCCACTTCATTTCCCTGATCATCATTATTAAATGCCAGCCCAATCCTGCTGATATTTCTGAGGAGTTCAAAGGGCAAGTCATCAGGGCTATCCACTGCCATGTACATTGTTCTAACTGGCGGTTGCCCCTTGTGTCTGTCAATCTCTGCCATTGACAGCGCATCAATGGGGGAGTCACACAAGAATACTCTCTCGATTTTATCGTCAGGCTCTCCACCCAATTTGAAATGAAACCATCCATGTGAGCGTTCGCTGTATTCAGGGTACTCTATGCACCGATTGTCAAGCCGTGTGGTATCCCAAACCAGTGCGCCTGATTTTTCACCATTTAAATCTCGCTTAATAAACACCACGCGCCGCTGCTGGTCTATGTAACCTAAGCCCTGCCGCTGTAATGGCTCTACAAGGAAATTGGTTAGACCTCGTTTTTGAGTTAGGTAATTTTGCAATACTGAGCGTAAACTTTCATCTTCTGTTGGTGGCTCCCACTGAGGTTTACTCTGTTCTTGCTGTTTATTAGGGACTTCCAGAGAATAAAATATACAGTTAACAAAAATGATAATCATTCTG
>NZ_CAWUDO010000204.1:0-5942 GCF_963920935.1 Nostoc sp. CCY 9925
CAAATCTTCCTTCTACCATTTTTTTGTACCTAAATTTATATTTCGGACAGGTCTAATGACTTTGCCGAAGAACGGCACCGCAAGTACGATCTGCCAACTGATTCATGAAATATCGTATTGAAATTTCCAGTGTGGCGGAGTCTGAAGCAGACAAAGCCTTCTTACGATTGTCCCAAATTACATCACCTTCAAAGGCAAGTCAATGGTATGCACAATTGCTGCAAGCGATTGACTCCTTGTCTCAAATGCCAAAGCGCTGTCCTCTAGCGCCAGAGAACGAGTATTTCTCTCAAGAAATTCGATAACTACTTTATGGTCGAGGACGTAACTCATACCGCATCCTTTTCACTATCTTGGAGGGGCAAGAGGTATCTACAGTACGTATTCTGCACATCCGACACGCTGCACAGCAAATCCTTGGTGAAAATCCCGAGGAACCCAACGCCACATAGCAAATTACTGCACCGATCGCCTAGAGTTATGATGACGAAGGATGGGACATGACACCACACGTTAGTAACCTTGACAAAATTGCCAAATGTATTACCCCTCTCTACTCCCTCCCTCGTCTGTAGAGTAAAACTGTTGGGCATAAAAACGGGCATAGCGTCCTTCTTGAGAGAGGAGGGAGGTGTGAGTACCAGCTTCAACCACCTGTCCTTGTTCTAGTACAAGAATGCAGTCAGCCCGACGAACGCTGCTCAAGCGATGGGCGATAATAAACACTGTACGGTTTTGCATTACTCGCTCGATCGCCTCTTGAACTAGCGCTTCTGATTCCGAATCCAAAGCAGAGGTAGCTTCATCTAGGATGAGAATTCGCGGATCGTTGACAATTGCTCTGGCGATGGCTAATCTTTGGCGTTGTCCTCCAGATAGGTTAACTCCGCGCTCCCCTACCCAGCTATGGTAACCTTGGGAAAATTGGCTAATAAACGAGTGAGCATTAGCAATTTTCGCCGCTTCCTCAATTGCTGCTAAATCTAATTCTTCCTGACCGTAACCGATATTTTGGGCAATGGTTCCTGAAAAAAGCGTAATGTCTTGGGGAACAATGCCAATTTGATGGCGCAAACTGGTAAGCGCAACATCGCGGATATCGATATCATCAATCAGAATTTCACCCGCTTGGGGATCGTAGAAACGAAGTAAAAGGTTAATTAACGTCGATTTGCCCGCCCCAGAAGTACCAACCAAGGCAATGACATTACCCGGAGAAGCGTGCAGACAGAGATCCTTGAGGACTGGCTGACCGGGATTGTAGGCGAAATTGACATGGCGATACTCTACCTTGCCACTAACTCGTGGTAAATCTTTCGCATTTGGCTTTTCAATTAAACTCGGCTGCTTCGCCATCAGTTCAAAGATCCGTTCGACGGAAGCCTCGGTCTGTTTGTACTCGTTGTAATTGCTAATCAACAAATCGATTGGCTGAATCAGTATAGCCACAGCAGCTAAGAAACTGATAAAACCTTGAGATGTCAGCTGATTCTGAGAAATCTGCCACCCTCCCAATAGAAACAGCAGCATAATGCTAACTGCTTCCAAAAAACCAACAACGGGAAACTGAATGGATTTGAGTTGTAAAGCGCGATACTTAGCTTTGCGATTTTGTTCTGCTTCTTGATTGAATCGCTTGACTTCATATCCTTGTGCTGCAAAAGCTTGAACGACGCGAATCCCACTAAATACTTCAGTTAGCATTGCCGACAAATTGGAAACCTGATTTTGACTCTGGCGAGATAGCACAAGTAATCGCTGACCAAATAACCCAATCAACCAAGCCATCAAAGGAGCCAAAATCAAACTTGCAAGGGTGAGTCGCCAATTCAGGTAGAGCATGTAAATGGGAATCGCAATTAACTGCAAGAGATTGGAAAGAAACTGATGGGATAACTTGTCTACAATCTCGCCTACGCGATCAATATCTTCAGTCAGCCGATAAGTGAGGTCACCCGTCTGTGTGGTTTCAAAATAATCTAATCCGAGTTTGTGCAGGTGAGCGTAAACCCGCTTACGCAAGTTTAAAACCATGTTGAGAGCGGCAGCAATCATAAAGACATTCTGCCCGTATTGACAAAGCCCTCGAATCAAAAATACCAAAGTAGCTAGTCCGAGCCAGTAAGCAATCTGGTTAACATTTCCCTGGCCGACAAAAAAAGCAACCTGACCTGCTAGGTAAGGCAGTGCTAGGGTGAGCAACACAAATCCTAAAATACAAGCTAATCCCCGAACTAACAGCGGCCATTGGGGCCACAAATAAGGCAACAGTTGCCAGTAACTAGAGCGGACTTTCATAAGTAGTTGGACAAAATTAAATTTATTCGTGGAGATAGGGAACAGGGAATGGGGAATAGGGAACAGAGAACAAGAAAACAACGTGTGTAATTAATTCTGTCTAATACCGTTTCTTTGTGAAGCTGCATATATTTACCCCCCGGCTGTCGCCGTCCCCCCTTGGCAAGGGGGGACTATAGGGGGGTCTTGTTATGTGCATCTTCATACAGAATTGGTATAAGAGACTTCCAATTAAAAAAATATCCAATTTGTTTGTAGTAGCGTGGCAACACTTTGCGTTGTGCATTATCGGTGGTTGCCCGAATTCAATGAACGACACCCCAAATTCAATGAACAACACCCCAAATTCAATGAACGACACCCCGAATTCAATAAACGACACCCCAAATTCAATGAACGACACCCCGAATTCAATGAACGACACCCCGAATTCAATGAACGACACCCCGAATTCAATAAGGGAGTTCCAAGTAAAAAAATATTCCATTGCTATTGTTGACTCTTAACAGTCAACAGTTAACAGTCAACAGTCAACAACCTAAAGCGGTTGTTTTTATTTTTTGGAAGTTCCTAAGTACTTAATTGAATTGTGTATTGTTATCCTTCCCTTCATGATTCAAATTTGGTAGCACCAGTAATTTTGTCAATTCTGAATTCTGAATTTTGAATTCTGACTCCTGAGTTATGACGTAATTTTTACTCGATTTCTCCTAGAGAGGTTAGCAAAAAGCGGGCAATTCTTTCAGATGCGCCGGGTGGGCCAAATCGCTCAGGGCCATTTTGTTGACACTTAGCGAGGTAGTCTGCGTCTTGTAAAGTCTCGACTATTCGTCGGGCTGCTTGTTTGAGAGTCTCTGGAGTTGCTGGCCCGGTGCCGATGGTTTGGGCGGAAATGCCCAAGAGCCGCGTTTGTGCCTCTGCGAATTGATAGGTAAATTGCGGGCCTTCTCCGGGAATTTGGATAATTGGTTTGCCGATCGCTACTGCTAAATCCACTGCTAACCCTGCCATACCAATGACGAGGTTAGAGTAATATACAATGTCACTGAAAGCATCTGAGTAACATCTCACTTCCACAAGCCGTGATTCCTCAGCAGAACTACCAGGCAAAGAATAGGTGAGTACGCCTTGATTCAGTTGCCAACCTTGACTTTTAGCAATGTCGTCTAGTTCCTCCATCAAACGTGGTACCAAGGCGGCGCGAAACTGGAATCCTGACTCAGGCATCACCTTGGCAATTTCTACCACTAGCTGCAACTGCAAACAGAAATTTCGCGCTGCTTCTGGCATTCGTGAGCCTGGGAGGAGAGCGATCGCTGGAACGTCTGGTTTGAGGTGCAAGTCTTTGCCGACGGGGACGAGGCGATCTAATGCCGGAATACCGCCAAACTGAGCTTTAGCTATACCTTGGCGTTGGAGGTCACAAGCCGTATAGGAATCTCTGGTGAAAACTGTCAGACATCGAGAAGAATTCAAATCGTGCCACAGCAACGGATTGATACGCAATCGCCCTTCATAGAGAGCAGAAAGACAAGAGATAAACGAGACAAAGGGGCGCTTTGTTAAGTAAGCAAATGTCTGGGAGACAAAATCCCCAGTAGCCATAATCAAATCGCAGTTGGGAGCATACTGCAACACCGCTTGTAACTGCCGCCACGTTAACCCAATCAATCCCGATTGAAAATCTTTGAGCAAATAAAGCCGCTTCATGTAGAAGAATCCCCCAGAAGGCATTATTTGTGTAGGCCCAATAATGGGAATATCCAAGCTGCGGTAAGCTTTGCCTTCGCCCACAATCGGCATTGCTGCCATTTCAATGGAAGGACACAATTGGCGCAGGGTCTGAATAACATGAGAGGTGTGATTGTCCTCTCCGTGGCCGTTACTGATAAACAAGATTCGCTTAGAAGGCATCTTGGGGTTTGGATAGATCTAAAATACTTGTCTGGTCAGATTTTTAACCTACATTGAGTGAGTAGGCAAAGAAATTGATAGTATTTTTACTCTTAAGAGTTGTAATTTTATAGACAAATCTACAAACTTACTTTTCCAGGCGTAACCCGGAATGGAATTACTGCTAATCCCTGTTTTTGCAGACGCTAATTTATCAGAGAATACAGTATTAGGAGTACAAGTGCTATGCGTACATTAATCTGGGTTCATAAATTTGAACTGAGTAAACATAGTAATTTTAAGTGTTGACGACAAAGTGATAAAAAAGTTGTATCGCAAGAGTAAACATGGAACGCGCCATTTCTGCGTTGGGAATTTTAGTTTTTCTTGGCATATCTTACGCCTTTTCTGTGAATCGTCAGGCGGTGCGTTGGCGGATAGTAGCGTGGGGTTTGGGATTGGAGTTTATATTTGCTCTAGTGATTCTGAAAACTCCTTGGGGTTTGAATGTCTTTAAATCTCTCGGAGATATTGTCAGTAAATTTTTAGCATTCTCGGATGTCGGTGCGAAGTTTGTCTTTGGAGAAAATTTTAAGGATCATTTCTTTGCCTTCCAAGTGCTGCCGACAATTATCTTTTTCTCTGCTTTCATTAGTGTCTTATATCACTACGGCATTTTACAGCGAGTAGTAAACATAATGGCGTGGGTGATGATGAAAACGATGAAAACATCGGGTTCTGAATCTTTATCCTGTGCAGGTAATATCTTTTTGGGGCCAACAGAGTCAGCGCTGATGGTGAAACCTTACATAGCGAATATGACGCAATCTGAACTCCATGCACTGATGACGACTGGTTTCGCCACAATTGCAGGTGGAGTATTAGGGGCGTATATTTCCTTTGGCGTACAAACAGAACACCTAATAGCGGCTTTTTTTATGACTGCTCCCACATCGTTGGTGGTATCAAAATTGCTGTATCCAGAAACGGAAGTATCAGAAACGGCTGGTAAGGTAAAGGCGAATGTCGAAACTAATTATGTAAATGTCATTGATGCAGCTAGTAGCGGAGCAATTGACGGCGTAAAGCTAGCAGTTAATGTTGGGGTGATGATTATTGCTTTTTTGGGATTATTAGCTGCTGTAAATGCATTGTTGGGCTGGTTAGGCGGATTTGTCGGTTTACAAGAACTTTCATTGCAGCGGATTTTATCTTATTTGATGGCTCCCGTAGCATTTTTGATGGGTGTACCTTGGGCTGATTGTCGGCAAGTTGGGGCTTTATTGGGTACAAAGACAATTCTCAATGAGTTTATTGCTTTTTTGGATTTGAAGGCACTAATTGAGGACGGTAAAATTTCCCAACGCTCAGTAATTATTGCGACTTACGCATTATGTAACTTTGCAAATATCGGTTCTATTGGCATTACCATTGGCGGTATTACTGGTATAGCACCCAATCGCCAGCATGATTTAGCTCGCATGGGTGTCAGGGCAATGATTGGCGGATTGTTAGCGGGTTTTATTACCGCTTGTATTGCTGGGATGTTGATTTGATGGGGGCAGAGGGGCAGGGGGGCTAATAAAGTTGAAATAAATTGGCTTAGTGGGAAATAGTTATTAGCGATCGCTCTTATCGTTTGGCAATCAACGAGTATCAAAGGTGGATGAATCCAGTTTAAAAGTGGATGAATCCAGTTCAAAGGTGGATGAATCCAGTTCAAAGGTGGATGAATCCAGTTCAAAGGTGGA
>NZ_CAWUDO010000205.1:0-5845 GCF_963920935.1 Nostoc sp. CCY 9925
CCTGCTCCCTGCCCCCCTGCTGCCTATTTGTATCGATTTTAAAGTGAAATGGTATGAGTAGGGGCAGAAGGAATTAAGTATTTTGCCGATCTCCTACTCTTATTTGCTCATCCAAAAACTTTAGCTGCTGGTATATACAGCTAATCTGCGGTAAATCCACACCAGAGGAATGCGCTTTTTGTAATGGGTTCCCAAAAATTGCTTCTACTTCCAAAGGCCGCCTTTCGTCATAGTCAATTTTCATGCTGGTGCGATAAGGCTTCATCTTCATGGTGTAATCCAGCATTGTTTGAATGAAGCTATCAGGAATGATGCGCCCGCAACTTTTAGACCCTGCTGCAACTTCATACATCAACTGTTCAACTAATTTGCGGGTGTGGACATAGGACATTAATTCATCTGTTCTAGCGTTGAGAATTACAGACAGTCCATTATAGGGAATATTCCATACCAATTTTTTCCATCGCCCTAGTAATAAGTCTTCAGCTAATTCAATTGAGATACCAGCACTCTTCAAGTCATTGGCAATTTGCCGCATCTGATCTGTAATCCCAGTAGGATTGTAGCCAGAAGCATATCCCCCTAGTGTAATTTGTCCATAGTCGAGGTGGCGGATATGTCCTGCTCCAACTTTATTGGAACACAGAAAACACAACCCACCAATAATGCTGACATTGCCAACTATTTTGGCAACTTCTTCTTCTACCCCCAATCCATTTTGCAATACCAACACTACCCCATCATCCCTGACCAGTGGCAGTAACATCTGCGGCAATAAATGGTTTTGTGTCGTCTTGAGTGCTACCACCACCACATCGCATCGTGGCATTTTTTCTACATCATTGTAGGTTTTGACTTCAGGAAGGGTGAAATCACCATCTTTTGAATCAATAACCAAACCAAATTTACTGACATATTCATAATCACTCTTCAGCAGAAAGTGGACATCTAAACCAGCTTTTTGCAGTTTGGCACCATAAAAGCCACCTAATGCACCAGTTCCTAGAATGGCGTAACTACGCTCAGACATTTCGCTAACAAAGAAATTTTTCTATGACGATTGTAAGGCGAATATGCGGCACACACAGCCAAAAATGGCTGGTGTGGCATTATACTGTTTGATGAAAAATTCCGCTATTTGGCGTGAAATGCCTGCTTTGGAAGGTTTTCGGTCAACTGTGGTGCGCTAAAAGCGATCGCTCCCAACCGAGGCAGTGGATAGAAGATATCACTAATCCGTCAGAGAACCTTACTGGCATGATAATAAATGAACCACCAATATTCAGTTCCCTTGCCATCTCGCTAATCTGCAAAAGCAAGATGTAAATGCTTGTTTATCTCAAATTAAAAACCTGCAAAAACACTGCTGAGTAAAGCTAACTTTTCTCTATCTAAGGAAACCCCATGATTTTTCGCACTACAGAACCGAATATCTCGATCCCCGAACAGCCCTTAACGGAAATAGTCTTGCAAAGATCGCTAGAATTCGCCTCAAAACCAGCGATGATTGACGGGCTAACTGGTCGAACAATAACTTATGGAGAACTTGTAGACTCAATTAACAGAGTAGCTGCTGGTTTTGCTGCGCGGGGTTTTTCTCGGGGAGATGTAGTTGCTATTTATAGTCCTAACTGTCTGGAATATCCCATCGCTTTTCAGGCGATCGCTAGTTTAGGTGGAGTTAGCAGCACAGCAAATCCATCTTATACAGCTAGCGAACTGGCATATCAATTAAATGATGCTGGTGCAAAATATTTGCTGACAGTACCGGAACTGCTAGAACGCGCATTAGAGGCCGCTAGTCAGTCAAAAGTTGAATCAGTATTTGTCTTTGGTAACGCTGCGGGTGCAATTCCATTTTCTGTACTTTTAGAAGATTTTGACTCAGTACCAAAAGTACAAATTAATCCCAAAGAAGACGCGGTTGCTTTGCCCTATTCTAGTGGCACAACTGGTTTGCCTAAAGGTGTCACACTCACACACTACAATCTAGCAGCCAACGTGTACCAACTTGCAAACCGCGAGTTGATAAGTTCAGCAGACACAATTATTGGCCTTCTGCCATTCTTTCATAGCTACGGACTGCAAATTTTCTTAAACTATAGCCTTTATTGCGGCGCTACCGTAGTTGTGATGCCGCAATTTGATTTAGAGACTTTTTTGAGACTACTAGATAAGTATAAAATTACTCGCGCTCATTTAGTACCTCCCATAGTCTTAGCCTTAGCAAAACAACCAATAGTAGATCAATACGACCTTTCTAGTTTAAAGATAATTACCTCTGGAGCTGCACCACTGGGTAATGAACTGACCTTAGAATGCGAACAGCGTTTAAATTGTGTCATCAAGCAAGCCTACGGTTTGACAGAAACCAGCCCAGTAACGCATATCAACCCTGACGAACGTGAAAAAATCAAATCCGGTTCCGTTGGTCTCTGCATGAGAAATACTGAATGTCAAATTGTAGATATTGAAACAGAAAAACCCTTGGGTTTCCACGAGCAAGGGGAGCTATGGATTCGCGGCCCGCAAGTGATGAAAGGGTATTTAAATAACCCTGAGGCCACTGCAAAAGTAATTGATGCCGATGGCTGGTTTCATACTGGTGATATAGCTTATGTAGATGAAGATGGTTATTTTTACATAGTTGACCGGATTAAAGAGTTAATTAAGTACAACGGATATCCAATTGCACCAGCAGAACTAGAGGCTGTATTGTTATCCCATCCAGCAATAGCTGATGCTGCTGTCATCCCCAGTCCCCATCCAAGCACGGGTGAAGTTCCCAAGGGTTTTGTTGTTCTCAAAAGCGAAGCTACTACTGGGGAAATTATGGAATTTGTAGCAGGACTTGTCGCACCACATAAAAGAATTCGTCGGTTGGAAATTGTTGATAAAATCCCCAAATCAGCTTCTGGTAAAATTTTGCGGCGGCTTTTAGTGCAACGAGAAATAGCAAATATAAAAGAAAAACCACCAGAACCTGAATTGACCCAAAATTTGCAGTTGCTTCAACAATTAGCATCTGACTCTGACAAAATAAAACGCCAACAACTTCTGGTTAATTACATTAGAGAAAAAGTTATCAAAGTTTTAGGGTTAGATGAATCCCAACATCTAGATTTAGAAAAGCCACTAAATGAAATGGGTCTAAATTCTCTGAGCAATATCGACCTGAAA
Organism: Nostoc sp. CCY 9925; assembly: GCF_963920935.1. Classification (NCBI taxonomy): domain Bacteria; kingdom Bacillati; phylum Cyanobacteriota; class Cyanophyceae; order Nostocales; family Nostocaceae; genus Nostoc; species Nostoc sp. CCY 9925. The sequence continues at coordinate 3,181 of NZ_CAWUDO010000205.1, forward strand.
AACCGAATTGATACTGAAATTGATGTCAACTTACCTATAGAAATTTTGCTGGCAGGGTCAAATATTCATCAATTAGTAAATATATTGCTTGAACAATTAACATCAAAAAGCATTGCGACTAATAATGTCATAGATTTAGAAGCTGAGGTGATGTTAGACCATGCAATCTACCCAGAACATAATTATGACTCATTTATTACCGAACCAAAAGCCATTTTTCTCACAGGAGCGACCGGATTTTTAGGAGCTTTTTTATTACAAGAACTTCTGCAACAAACTCCAGCTGATATTTATTGCTTGGTTCGTGCTAATGATAATGATTCCGCTCAAATAAAAGTGCAAAATAACTTAGAAAATTATGGAATTTGGCAGGATGCTTTCCGGAGCAGAATTATTCCGATTGTAGGCGATTTATCAAAATTTCAGTTGGGTTTGTCAACCGAATATTTTCAAAAAATTGCTAGTGAAATTGATGTAATTTATCATAGTGCAGCTTGGCTAAATTATGTTTATCCCTACGAAGCTTTAAAGCCTAGCAATGTTTTGGGAACGCAAGAAATTTTCCGATTGGCAAGTTTTGGTAAAGTTAAACCAGTACATCATATTTCTACCATTGCTGTTTTTGAGTCATCTTTTTACTTAGGAAAAACAGTTAACGAATCAGATCCACTTGCTCATAGTTCTGGAATGAAACTTTCCTATTCTCAAAGTAAATGGGTTGCAGAAAAATTAGCTACTATTGCGCGATCGCGAGGTATTCCCGTTTCTATCTACAGACCACCCTTTATTTCCGGTCATAGTAAAACAGGTGCTTGGTATACAGATGATGTTATTTGTCGAATGATTAAAGGTTGCATCCAAATGGGAAGCATGACTGGTATAACTGATATATTGGATTTATCTCCTGTTGATTATGTCAGCAAAAGCATTGTCTATTTATCAAGACAACGCGAGGCTCTTGGTAAATCTTTTCATTTAAACAATCCTCAACCTATTTCTTGGCATCAGCTAACTGATTTTATTCGTTCTTTAGGCTATCCCATTAAGCATATTTCTTATCAAAATTGGCAGTCACAGCTTAGTAACCAAGCGCGATCGCAATCACATCCTTTATATCCTCTTTTGCCTTTCTTTCTCAAAAATTCTCCAGAGCATCAACAAGCTAGAGAACCGCAAATTAGCTGTCAAGCAACCCAGACCGCGCTGGCAGAAACTTCGATTATCTGTCCTCCGGTAGATACTAATTTGCTGAATATCTATTTTGACTACTTTATTCGTAGCGGTTTTTTAAACATTGGGGAAAGGGCAACAGGCAATAGGTAACAGGCAATATTCTGCTATACCATTTCACTTTAAAATCGATACAAATAGGGGGCAGGGGAAAGAATTTAAAGACTAATCATTTGTATCAGAATTTTCGTGATTTGGTGTTATATCATGTCTGCATAATTTGTACCCCAAAGAGCCAAAGCTGCGCTTTGTCTCCCCTAAGAGCTTGCCTACGGTGTACACACAAGTCGGAAAGAGTAGTCTGTCAAGGAATCATTGATGAGTAGATTCTCTGTAGAGACGGCGATTTATCGCGTCTTGTGAACGTGTTGGTCTATCAGACGCGATAAATCGCGTCTCTACATGAGGGCTTTCTCGCTAATCCCAAGTGTATTAGGATAAAACTGAATCAGACTTGTGTGTACACCGTAGCCCCGCTTGCTCTTAGGGGATTAAGGGGTGGGGTTCTTCGGGTTTAATAAGTAATCAAGTGGACATGATATTAGATCTAATTTGTAAAGACAATCGGCGTTGCTGTGGACTAAATAAAGAACAAATGTATCTTGAAAATCAATTTTTTCTAATGCGTCCAGTCAAAGAAGCAACTACAAATAATAGTCGAGTTGGCTCAACGGGTTTAGCTAGGCGCACTTGGAAACCTGCATTCACAGCCTCTCTATGCTCCTCATATTTGACATGGGCGGTCATTGCTACGGCTGGAATTTGTCCTCCTGACTCAACACTTAGTTGCCTCACCTGGCGAATCAGTGTGTAACCGTCTTCCTCTGGCATACTGATATCAGACAAAAGTAGGTCATACCCACCCGGATTTGTCATCAGCCTTGATAATGCTTCTTTTGCAGATGCAACCGCCGTCACTTCAACTCCACAAACCTCAAGCAATGTTGTAAATAACTCGCGTACACCTACTTCGTCATCCACCAGAAGTACGCGCACACCATCTAGTGACGGTATGTTATTATCTGAGACTGCCAACTGGTTGACTGAGATCGCTGAGTCTGTGGGATTTGTCATAGAACTTTCTTCAAGGTTTGTTGGCATCGGTAATTTGACGATAAACGTTGCTCCTTGTCTCTCACCTGGGCTGTAAGCTTCAACTGTACCGCTGTGGAGTTCTACCAGATGACGCACAATGAAAAGCCCTAGTCCCAGTCCGGGATTTGAGCGGGTTTTGCTGCTATCTGCTTGGCGGAAGCGATCGAAAACATAGGGAAGAAAGTCAGCGCTGATACCTTTACCTGTATCGCTGACTTGAATTTGAGCTTGTTCATCAATGTACTCTAGTAGAAGTTGAATTCTGCCTCCGGCTGGAGTGAATTTGATATAGCGGTTATCAGTCCAGTTAAGTACACTTAGGAGAAAGCAATTCTACTGA
>NZ_CAWUDO010000206.1:0-5817 GCF_963920935.1 Nostoc sp. CCY 9925
GTCTTACATCAAGCGATGTGAATTGATTTTTTATTGTTTGTGAGAAATTTGCGTATAACTCTATCCTCAACAAAACCCCAATATCCTTTAAAGCAAATCGCATGATTGGTGGTAAAGCTCCAAGTGAATATCTGGTTCAGCTTCAAAAGCATGACAGTGTTCAGCTAGACGATGCAGGTATGAATGCAATTCTGGCAACTCACCAAATCGATGCAATAAAACTTCGACAAGACGACTTTGAGGGTTTCATAGCATCGCGTCAACGGATGATACTTGGCAAAATTGAAGCTGCTATGGGCAAACCAGTCTTGGCTGTGGATGATTCAGCATTCAGCGATGTGACAGATGAAGAAGAGTGATTGGAGATAGATTAACTTCGCATTCAATGATGCTGTTTTAACATTCACATCGCTTACTCTCTTACTGCGTATTTGACCTTTTAAACCCTAATAATATGCCATGTAATGCTTGGAATCACCCCTCAGATTGTAATTGTGGTTTTGGAGGAAATGATCGTGTCAAGGAAGCAATTTTATATCCGGCAGGTGGAGTAATGTGCAGTAACCGTAGTTGTCCAGTTTTTATATATACCAAGTAATCTCCAAGTCAGAAGATGAAGTTTTTTCAAGTAAAAGATATATGAGTAATACTGAATTTCATCCTTGCCCAATCTGTTCGACCCCAACTCGATATTTTTCAAGATATCCACGCGCAGTTTGTAATACTTGCTATAGCAAAGCAAGTGATGCTCAGGGACGAAAATTGAGTTTCTTTAATACCTCAATGAGTGGAGGATTTGAGGGAATTGTAAGTGAAACTAAAGAGAAGTACGAAAGCCAGATTTGCTACATTGAGGGAGTGAGGTGCTGGGCTGAGGAAGCTCGATTTGGCGGTATTGTGATTGAAACGATGATAAATGATAATTTTTCTAATCACTAGGAAACCGTATTTAGATTATTAACTTATACCCAGTGTTTGACTGTGGTCTATCAGATTGGGTGCGATGGCGTACCCACCCGCCGTAGGCATCGCGCCCCATCAAATGGGAACCATGTTATGTAATTGCGTTCCTGGGCACCATGAAATTATTGAATTTTCTCAAATCCAAAGCAGTGATTATAGTCTTAGCGATTGCAGTAAACATCACTGTCATTGATATACATTCTTCTAGTTCAAATCTTCCCATAGGCAAGAGTACAATTACTCAGTCCCAAGCACAGATTCAACTTGTTCACACACTGACTGGGCATAAAAAAGTGACTTTTGGTGTTCGAGCAGTTGCGATCAGCCCTTCGGGGCAAACCCTGATTAGTGGAGGTAGAGATGATACAATTAAATTCTGGAATTTACGTACTGGGAAATTGTTGCGTAGTTTAGACGCTCACTCAGATGGTGTTACTTCAATTGCGATTAGTCCAGATGGTAAGTGGATTGTAAGTGGTGGGATAAGCACCCCAACAATGAAGGTTTGGGATTTACGCACTTTCCTTATGCTTAACAGCGACAGTGGGCATACCCAACCAGTAGAAACCGTTGCGATTAGTTCAGATGGCAAATTGATTGCTAGTGGCAGTGACGATCATACAATCAAGCTTTGGGATTTACACACACTTAAGCTGCTTGATACCATTGCTGCACACTCAGGATTTGTGAGTAAAGTTGCATTTAGCCCTGATATGCAAACCCTTGTGAGTACTGGGGGCGGCGATGATAATACAATTAGGCTGATTGATTTGCAAACTAAAAAAACACGCCATATTCTCAAAGGACACAAAACCGGAGTTGATGCTATTGCCATTACTCCAGATAGTAAAAAGCTTGTTACTGGTAGTTTTGGTCAGCTAGTTTCTCGAAATCGCGCAATTAGTACCCTAAAGTTATGGAATCTTCAAAGTGGAAAACTACTGCATGAGTTTACTGATAATTTTAGTTCAGTTGAATCTCTTGCCATCAGCCCCGATGGAAAAATTCTGATCTGCGGCAATTATGATGGCAGTATTAAACTGTGGAGCTTAGAGACTTTAAAACTGTTGCACACATGGAGGGATGGTTCCAGTTCTGTTTTAGGACTTGCTCTGAGCCTGGATGGTAAAACCCTCGCTAGTAGCAATGAGGATAGCACTATACATATTTGGCAAATTAAATAACTGCATTAGCCCTATTCTTGGCGCACGGGAACTTCTAAAAGGAGAAGCTGGTTAAGGATACAGAACTTAACTTTAACTATCGATATTCTCGCTCAAAAAGTACGACTAATTTCAAAGTAAAATTTTCACTAGTTTTTGGAGTTGCTAGGGAAGCCCAGAATAAAGGTAGTATCTGAAAATGATGAAATCCCCAAGAAGTTATTACGATGCTGAGTTTGGACAGATGACATTGGAAGATAACTACTGGACTTTAGCACAATGTGCTGTTTTGGGCGATCGCCGTGTATCGATTTGTGTGGATTTTCAACAGGGGCAGATTGGGGAACTTTCATCACTTCAGCGTGAAGCTATTCGGCAAGCTCTAGCCTTGCCACCCGATGTGTTACACATCACTGCTCCTCTGGTGCTGCAAAATTATGATGTATATCGTGACATGATTGGAGATGAGTCAATGCCTCTGCTGGCTAATCCCATTCAGGTCTGGGATCAGGTCACTTTCTCATATATTTATGTGGAGTATGACCTAGATATTGCTACCTTTAAGTTGATAGCTGAGTGTGACTGGGAGCCAGAACACGGCTTAGAAGTACGCTTTCGCAATGGAGTAGCAGACGATGCAGATCAGATAGGTGAAACAGGACGGTAAAAACTATATAGCTTGGCATAAAACCGTGGTGAATTGAAGCATATCGCTTATAGGTTGCGATCGCTGCCAGAGCAACCAAGTATGGTGCACAGTAAGAACAGTAAGGCCCATTCGTTTAGTAGAGGTACGCAACTATATTGCAACCAGAAAGCCTACAAACGGGCTATTGAGATGGCCGAACCATTCGTTTAGTAGAGGTACGCAACTATATTGCAACTGTATTGATCGTTTATGGCAAAAACCCCCACAGTGGCAACTATACCAGAGCGATCACGCGTAGGCTACCTCAGTGAGGGGGTTGGATTTCCTGACTCTGTTTTTAAGTCTTGGTTATTTGTTGTATGTGAGCAGCGTTTGGCGTTGGAGTTGAGGATAAATCGAAGTAGTAGGCAAAATGTCTAATTTAATACATTATGTGTATCCAATTGATAAATTCCTCAGCGAGGGACTCGTATTTTCCATAGATTTGCTGTATCTTGTTTATTCCGTGCAATTATTAACACCCAATTTCTCACAACTTTGCTGTAATCCAGATTTTCAGCCAATGCTTTTGGGGATTACTGAATGAAAACTTTTAATAGATAGATATGAAGATCATCAAAAAATCCGACAAGCTGACTCTGAAGAAAATGATGGAAATCCAACACGCTGAAGACCAAAATCTTCAAGCTGATACTGTCAATTCTTCAGCCCCTGTGGTTGATGAGCAACCAGCAGCAATTCTTCTTCCAAGAGAACCTGACTATATTCCATTCCTTGACAATCCTCCAGTACAGTCTGTTGGCAACTCTGGCTGGCAGATTTCTGACATTTGGCGGGATATCCGGGTGGATGATTTTTGTGGGTGAGACTCCTGATAAATATAGGTAAAAAATAATACGTTTCTCTTGTGTTGTACGTACTGTCACAAACAGCAGTTGCTCTTTGGTAAAGAAGCCTACCAAATAATCAACGGTAGCATTAAAGTTGAGTGCGTAGACGTTTAGGCGGCAAGGCGATAGACATTGCAATGGCTCAATGGGTAAACGAAAGAGAAAACATCAAAAAACATCTTTCCCTTGGATGGTAGAAGAAGAGAATCTGTTCATTACAAAGACTGGTAACGAAATAGTTACAGATGCTGGATGAGAGAAAATTTCATTTGAAGAAGCGAGAAAACTATTTAGTCCCGCAACATTTCAAGAATGGTACGAACTGTTCCTAGAAAATACAGATATCTCGGAAATACTTTCAGAATTTAACGTAGATATAGATTTAGATGATGAATCAGCAATAGTTGTATTTTCCTATTTTCTCGTCATCCGTCATAGCAGGTCCATCAGAGTTGAGCGTTAGCATGGTTTCCCCTGCATCCAATTCACCATCATATTGCCAGAGATACGTCATCATGGACCCGATCCAGGTGCCCACATACCGCTGTTTTTGTGGGTCGTAGCCCAGGGTCATCAGCGTTGTTACAGAACCACAGCCAGGCATTTCGCCCTGCCCTTTTGCCAATACCCAAAGTCTAGCTAGTGAGCAGCTTTCGCTGTGCCCAAGGCAACACACAGTCTCTGTTCCCGTTGATTTTACGGGAGGTTGATCGGGTTCCATCATCGCTTCGATTTCATACGTCCACTCACCGACGAGTTTCTGGAGCCACTGATGTTCTTTCTTTTTGCGGTTGAGCAGGCATGGGTGAGGTTTGTTCAGCTTGGTTGGGTTCCATTGGGTTATCTTCTTTTGTGAATCATTGTGAGGTCTGATTGAGACTTGCAAGTGCAGCTGCGATTCGCCCAGATGCCTTTGGTCGTTTGTACATTCGTTCCATGTAGTCCATCAGCGTGGGGAAAGTGGCGAGTAGCTGAACTTCGTTCGCCCAATCCAGTGTGTAAGCAAGCACAAAATCAGCCACTGTGACGTGTTCACCCACTACAAACTGCCGATCCAACAGATGGTTCTCTAAAACGACAGCCATACTGGTGAAGTCTTGCCGAGCGAGAGGTATTTCAGCAGGCAATCTCAACTCTTCTGGGTATATAAACGTGTGGCGAGCGATACGCCATAGCGGCTGTTCCAATTCGGTGGCAGTAAAGAGGAGCCAACGATAAAGCTGTGCTCGCAGAAGCAAGTCTGTAGGTACCAGGTTAGATTCTGGGTACTTCTCACCGAGGTACAAAGCAATGGCTACGGATTCAGTGATGATATGTTCGCCATCGATGAGTACAGGGAGCTTGCCAGTGGGATTGATGGTGAGAAAATCGGGTGTACGGTGTTCACCTGCCTGCATGTTGATGGAGATTGCTTCAAATTCTACCCCAAGTTCCTGGAGAACCCAGCGAACTCGAATTGATCGCGTGGGAGCAAATTCATAGAGTTTCATGAATCAACCTCAGTGATGTGCAAATATCTTTCATCTGCTTGTATGAATGGGTGTGCTCATGTTTCGATGAGTTCGCGAATTTGTGTTCCACTGGTTGTTCTGTTGTAGTTCACACTCCTGCTCCTTCCCTTTCAGCCTCAACTGGATGGGTTGCTTCGGGTTCGATGTAAATTAGTTCCCAAATGTGACCATCTAAATCCTGAAATCCATGCGCGTACATAAATCCGTGGTCTTGAGGTTCGTTGTAGGTTGTGCCACCAGCAGCAACGGCTTCACGAACCAGCTGATCCACTTTTTCTCGGCTCTCAACTGATAAGCACGTCAACACTTCGGTACTTTTTGTGGCATCGCAAATCGGGTTCGGCGTGAATGTTTTGAATTTCTCATGCGTCAAAAGCATCACAAAGATGGTTTCGGACACAATCATGCAGGTGGCCGTTTCATCGGTAAATTGGGGGTTGAACTGAAAGCCAAGTTTTGTGAAAAACTCGATGGATTGCTGGAGATCTTTGACGGGTAGGTTGACGAAAATTTGAGTACTCATAGTTTCTCCTGGTGTAGTTAGTTGTTGGTCAGTGGTCAGTGGCTATTTAACCTGAGTTCGGGTTAAGGGACTTCCAGAGAATAAAATATACAGTTAACAAAAATGATAATCATTCTGA
>NZ_CAWUDO010000207.1:0-5798 GCF_963920935.1 Nostoc sp. CCY 9925
TATGTACAATGCCATCTACTCTCCTTTGATGAAATTGGCTAAGGATGATATCCGTAGTGGGCAAAAGAAAACTGTTATCGCTGAAGAAAATAGTAAATTTGGAGAGAGCGAAATAGAACAATCAAAATCTTTTGATATTACATCAACCGAACCTATCACAGCACTTGAAAGTTCAAAATTTGATAGTCAACCATTACCACTACCTACTAATCAACCATTACCTCAATCGCAGCAAATTGGCAGTAAATTTTCTAGCTTTTTGGAGCAATTCCCAAAATATCTAGGTAGATTTTCCACAGAATACCAACTGCCAATTATTTGTTTTACTACAATTATTGGAGCGACTGTTGCAGTTAAGCTAGTTCTAGCTGTATTAGATGTACTAAATGAAATTCCGCAGTTAAATCTAGTTTTTGAGTTGACTGGAATTGGTTACGTAACTTGGTTTATTTTTCGATATTTACTCAAAGCTTCTACTCGGCAAGAATTAGCTACACATATTATTTCTATGCAAAAAGAAATTATCGAAGGGTAAGCTTCATAAGCTGCTATACTTTCATGTTTCTTTTCTTTGATCGTGAAGGAAGACACGAACCAAGAGCATGTTAAACGTATCTGTATTACCTCACAAATTTTGCAACAGACGTACTTATGAAAGTTGACTTTAGTGCTACTGCTATTGATTACGCAAAACATCGTCCTGGCTTTCCCAATTCATTATTTAACAGACTGTCTGAATATGGTATTGGTTTACCTGGGCAGAAAGTTGTTGATCTCGGTACAGGTACGGGAACATTAGCACGGGGACTTGCAGCTAGAGGTTCTGATGTGATTGGGTTAGACCCATCAGCAGCAATGCTCCAACAAGCGACGCAGTTAAGCGAATCTGCTCAACTCAAAGTAAATTATCGAGTCGGAACTGCTGAAAATACTGGCTTACCAAGTGCAAGTACTGATGTGGTCACAGCCGGTCAGTGTTGGCATTGGTTTGACCGTCCTCGGGCTGTGCAAGAAGTTGCTCGGATTTTGAAAGTAAATGGTTGTATTGCAATCGCCCATTTTGATTGGATACGCTCAAAAGGTAATATTGCTGAAGCGACAGAACAGCTGATAGAGGCTCATAATCCGGACTGGAGTATGGGTGGTAGACATGGTTTGTATCCTACGTGTTTAAGAGACCTTAACGAAGGTGGATTCAAAGAAATCCAAACATTTTCTTACGATGTATTTGTGCCTTTCACACACGAAGATTGGCGCGGTCGTATTCGTACTACTGCTGGTGTGGGAGCTAGCCTGACACCAGACAAAGTAGAACTATTTGACCAGGAACTGGCGGCATTACTCCAAACAAACTATCCCACACCTCTGCTTGAGGTTCATCATCGAGTTTGGGTTGCGATCGCTTCTCTATGAGAGGCTCCGCCCTAATCGCGTAGCGTCTCTAAGAGTTGCTATGCCGCAGGCTTTACGAGGCGCTCCGCGTAGCAAGATCCCTGTAGGGGTACATTCGCCGTAAGTATTACAGAATTACTACACTTGTAGTTACTCCTGAAGCGTTGTCATGTGCGTAATCTCATCAAGATAAAAAACTTTTTACTTAAAGTTTTGATAAAGTCAGCGTTTAATTACGTAGTTGAATTGATTTTATCCAACCAAGTTGGTATGATAACCTCAATCGAAAACACAAACTCGTATAAAAAAATACGTCACAATTCCTGTTGAATAATTCATAAAGTTTAAACGCTCAGATCAAGGACTGTTTAAGCATTAGTTAAGCTGTTCCACATTTTTTAAACCTTTAAATATATATGGTCGTGTTGGCTGTTGAGTGTTAACTCTTGACTCTCAGCAGTCAACAAACCTCACTCCTTCACTATGCAATAAATATGTGTTTTAGCTTACCAAAAACGAGAAAGTAATTTTTTCCTTACTATGAGCGATTAAAAAATGATGAAAAAGTATCTGCTTGCCGCTTCGCTGACTGTATTTGTTGTCAATCTTAGCTTTACAAAACAGACTTTAGCAGCCACACTGGCTGCACCTCCTGAGGTGACTTTATATGCTGCTGGTAGCTTGAGGGGTGCGCTTTCGGAAGTTGCTAGTGCCTTTACTCAGGAATATGGGATTTCTGTCAGAACAGAATTTGCTTCTTCTGGTTCATTGAAAGATAGGTTGTTGGCAGGGGAAAAGGCAGATGTCTTTGCCAGTGCGGATTTAGGTAATGCCCTTGCACTCAATCAAAACAACCTAAGTGGGGAAGTCGAGACGTTTGCCGGCAATCCTATCTATGCGATCGCCATCCCAGACGTTTCACTCACAACGGAGAATCTGCTTGATAAGTTTCTCGATCCCAACATTAAATTGGGCATTTCCCAACCTGTAAGCGATCCCTTGGGAGATTACGGTGTCGAGGTATTTCGCAAAGCCGAAGCAATTACACCAGGTAGCTTTGCTCAATTAGATGCTAAAGCCGTAATATTATCAGGGACTTTACCACCTAATAGAAATAGTCCGGGAGGTAGCATAGTCTACTATCTGCAAGATATTAACAAAGCAGATATCTATTTGGTGTATTACACCAGTGCTTTATCTGCCCAACAAATTTCACCAAGTCTACAAGTAGTAGAATTGCCAGATAGCTTAAAAGTTCAAGCTGACTATGGTTTGACAGTACTCAAGGGTGCAAATCCTGGAGGTTCACAACTAGCTGATTATATCCTTTCACCAACTGGGCAACAAATACTGGCAAAGTATGGATTTAGTAGTCCGAAGTCTGTTCCGGAACCTCAAGGAGTTGGTGGAATTTTACTTGCTGTGAGTGTAGCTTTTGCCTTGCAGAGAAAGTTGATTGCTGCCAAACAGCAAAAAGTTAAAGTGGGCGATGAACGCCACAGTTAGAAAATCGAGAAATCTGGTTAATTTTGAAACAATCTAGCAATCATGGTTGCTGTTGTGTACTGAAAAATGCGATGCCCGACGTGAAAAATTAGCTGCATATATCCTCTTTCCACAAAGATAAACAATTTTGGCAAAGTCAAATATTCTTAGGATGATAACCCTTCGATGGTAATTACTCAAGTACCATAACTATCAACTTCCAGTTTTTTTTCATGAATACATCTCGTATCTCAGCATTCAAATTGCAGAAAAAAGACCAAATAAGTCAATAGGCATAAATCTTTAACAGTTTGTATTTGAGGAACCATCAGTTTTATGTTAGAAACAAAGTTTTTTCAAAAACCATTAATGGTTATTCTGGGGTTAGCATTAGCTACTGTTTCTACCGCTCAACCTTCCAAAGCTGCTACCTTTACTTATCAGGGAGATACAACAAATGAACCGATTTGGCGGCGTGTAGCACCAGGGAATCCTCCCACTCTTATCAGTGGTGAAAAAGATGGGAATTTGGGAATGAGTGTACCTTACAGTGTATTCGATTTTACGGTCGATCAATCAGGTTTATATACTATAAATGGTGAATCTGAATCTACGCCACCTGCAAATAGAAAATGGGATATTTTCTTAGCTTTATATCAAGACAGTTTTAATCCTACTGAACAATTAACCAATGTTGTTATAGCAAATACTACTACTAATGGTAGTACTGTTACTTTCAACCGAGAACTCGTTACAGGACAGAAATACTTTTTAGTTACTACCGGTCGTCGAGTGAATGATTTTGGCCAGTTTAGCAACACAATAAGTGGTTCGGGTCAAATTACACCAATTCCTGAATCAGATTCAATACCTGCCATGTTAGTCACGGGTGGTATAACTTTACTACTGTATAAGCGAAAAGTAGGTTTAAAAATACAGCATTTCTAAATCATTTGTAATCATATCCCCGGCTTCTTCACAAGTTGGGAATATGCTTACAAAGTAGGGATGACTGCTATAGTTACACTCATATAATCAGAATACTCTGTAAGAAAGCTAACTGCCTTTTTGTATTGTTAGTTAACTACTTGTTTCCAGAGAATAGATGCAATCGCCATCCTTTTGCAGGATATCTGAAGCAGTTTTGCTACTTCTGTTATGAACTGTTCTAGGTCTGAAGGCTTTTGGATATAAGTTTGAAATCCAGATGCAAGAGCCTTTTTATCTGCTTTATCTTCAAAACTACCGGTAAAAGCGATCGCTGGAATTTCTCTTGTTAGTGGAGATGTAAGTGAACGGACTTTCTGTATTAGCGAATATCCGTTCTCTAATGGCATGGCGATGTCGATAATTAAAAGATCCACTTGATATTGTTTAATAATCTCAAATGCTGCCGAAGCATTGGATGCCGTTATTACCTGGATTCCATAACTTTCAAAAATATAGGTAATTAAAAAAAGGATATCTGTGCTATCGTCCACCACAAGAATCGTCAATCCTTGAAAAATATCTAAGTCTCTTCTATCTTTTTCAGGACGCGTGTCCTCAAAATTATCTGGCACGATATAATTGTCTCCCTAGTTATCTAATGAATTACAGAGGAAGTCTTACAGGTGATTACTCGTGAACTAGCTGCCTAGCAAGCACTATATCAAAAAGTTTTTTACCTTCGCAAGCAAATTGGCAATATATAAGATTTTCTTGCTGTAAGATGAGTGCCCTGCCATAGCAGTCTTTTATCTTTTTTTTAGTCCATAAACATCTGCGGATGCTTTTTTGATGAAAGTTCTTGCTCTATATGTTCCCGTAGCCAACCACAAGGGACAGACACTTGTGTAGGGAATGTCATATTTGGCAGTAAAGTTCTTAGAGATTTCACCAAAGCCAGTCTTTAAACCGCCAGCATTGTTCAAAGAGACAGCCCAAACCTGACTAGACATTGTGACACCAAACATAGCAGTAATCAGTGGTATGGCAAATAAATACTTCAAATAAATACTTTTTCATGACTTTTTGTACTAAAGTCGATACTACTGCGAGGTCATGAATATCACATTATTAAGTCTGTGAATTGTAGCGATCGCTACTTTTTACCAACCATTTTGGTAAAAGATTGTAGAGTACTCTAAAAAATAATCTTGAATACCCATAATGAGTGTTTTCTTCTCAGATGAGGCGATCGCTAGGTTAATTCAGGAAGATGTTCCCTACCTAGATTTGACAACCTACGGGCTAGGCATTGGCAAGCAACCTGGTGAAATCGAGTTTTCTACCCGTCATCCGATGACCATTTGCGCTACTGAAGAAGCAGCCAGAGTATTAAAATATTGTGGTGCCGAAGTTCATTATCAAGTCGAAAGTGGTACAGTCTGCCAGGAGAAGCAATTAATTCTTCAAGCTAGTGGCACTGCTCAAGCTTTGCACAGTGGCTGGAGAGTTGCTTTAAATTTGATGGAATATGCCTCCGGCATTGCTTCGCGTACAAGAGTATTAGTGGATACTGCCAAAACAGTAAATCAGTCTGTTTCTATTGTGACTACTCGTAAATGTTTTCCAGGTACTAGAGCGCTTTCCATCAAAGCAGTTCTAGCAGGCAGAGGTTTTTTTCATCGCTTAGGATTATCTGAAACAGTTCTGATCTTTAACCAACACCTGATATTTCTGGGAGGTATGGTTGGGTTAATTGAGCGCATGAATGAACTGCAACGACAGTTTCCAGAACAACATATTTGCGTTGAAGTAGATACACCAGAAGATGCTTGGATGGCTGCTCAAGCAGGTGTAGATTTAATTCAGTTTGATAAAATTCCCCTACCAGACCTTGAGCCTCTAGTTTTGAAATTGAAGCAGCAGTATCCAAACTTAAAACTAAGTAAGTGGGCATCAAAAAAGTCAGCTATGTTAAGATATATAATACGGAG
>NZ_CAWUDO010000208.1:0-5755 GCF_963920935.1 Nostoc sp. CCY 9925
TCCAATGGTGAGCTACATCGCAGTTCTCCCGCAGTGCCAGGAAGATTAGGCAATTCAACCCGGTGGCTTGAGCGCGGTTAAAGTTCTGCTCAATGTAAATGATGATGTCTGCTGGTTTTTGGGTTAAATTCATGACGATCAGCCTTTAATGTTGTTCATCGTTTGAATTTGGGATCTTATCCAGAGTTTCTCGCCCTGGATTTGTAATTTTCAGAGGCTGGAAGCTCATCATGGCGGAGGAGAAGTAAATCCACATTGCCTTTGCTTCATCGCCTTCGAGAACAATAGCCGGAGGAGAGTATTTTGGCTCTCCACTCATATAAATAAAAAGTTGCTCTCCCTCCCGTTTAATTTTTCTGACGTTTTCGAGGTTGACGATCTCGTTGTCGCTCACACGGACTAAGTAAGGTTTGTTGATCATGCTTTGATTTCTTTGTCTAAAAGTAGGTTGTTAACGTAGGGGACTGGTTGTGCCCCTGATTGGCATTTATCAAACTGAGGTGCCACCACCGCAGATAGAACCCAACCAGCACGACGGGGCTTCAATCCACGTTTCTTTCGACGCCTATTCTGTTGAACAATATTTGCTTTTCTGGACATAGTTCCTCGTCAGTTGTCAGTTGTCAGTTTCCCCTAGCAGGTCTTTGGCGTTCGCTCAGTGCTGGCAGGCTGCTATCTCTGCCTGGTCTGGGGTATTGGGTATCAGATATTAGGCATCAGGTACATAACGTTACTCACGCTGGCAGGTCTTTGGCGTTCGCTCAGTGCTGGCAGGCTGCCATCTCTGCTTGGTTTGCGTAGTGCTTTTGGATATCTAAAAATCCAATAATTAGTAGTATTGCATATCTGGATACCTGTAAGCAATAATGGATTTCTGGATATGCAATAATTGGGGTGTCGATCATGGAACGAAAAAATGGCAAGAACCGGTCGCCCAAAATCGGGCAGAGAAGTTATAGGAGTGAGCTTAAAAGTGCATCCAGAAGCGTGGGAGCTATTCCAGGAGCTAGCACAAACTATGGGACTCACCAGATCCCAACTTTTAGAGAAAATAGCGACAAATCAGATATCAATATCTCAAAACAGCACTCAAGTAGCGCAGTCACTGGGGAAGTTGTCGGCCAGCTAATTGAGGAGACAGAGAAACAACTGGCTTACCACGAACAGCAGGCTGATTTATTAAGAAACAGACTCAAAGAGCTAAGACAGATCCCTGTCAGCATTACAGATTTAAACGGACACAAGACTGAATAAAGCCGTCCTACCAGCAATCGCTAGGACGGCTTTATTCATGGATATGTCGCCTACTGCCATCAGCAGGCGATGTATGTGTGACTACTAAACCTCCAGGTTTGACCGCAGATCATCTAACGGCGAAACTAACTCACTAGTAACTATAGGAACCTCTTGCTCAGAGACTTTTGCCTTCTCCGGGATAAACTCCAGCCGAAAGTGGATTTTACCTTTCTGCCAACCGCCACCCTGTTCCCGAAGGACTTCACACTGAATTCCTGTCCCATGAAACCACATGCAAAGAGGATCACCAAGATGTTTCTTAATAGCTGTGTGCAACTGACTTACCTTCAAAGTTTCTCCGCCATTAAAAGTGAACGCGTCGTGCATTGTCACAACGTCGTTTTGATTTAGTTCCATTTTCGATTTTCTCTTTCGGTAAACAACATGGCGGCTCAAGCGCCAACTTGATCCGCCTTTCCTAAGTTTTCCCCAATGCCTAATGGACAAAGAAGACCTAGCCCAATCAATCCGCCCCCTGGTGGACTACATCAAAATCCAAATTCCATGCCTTTGTGACCAGCACGCCGAAATATTAGCCACCCAGGTAATCGCAGGGTTGCCCCGCCTGTTTGCAGAACAACCAGAAACCTTCAGCCGTGCCCTATGCTCGACCCCGCAGATGAGAAAGTAGCCCAACTACTCAGCCAAACCGACGCCCAAATGCAGCGACTGGGGTGGACTGTAGCCCAAGGCAAAGAGCATTTGCAGAAGTATTACGGGGTGCGATCGCGCCTCCAACTAACTGAAGAGGAACTGGATAATTTTCTGCTGTTCCTGCAACTGACCGACACCCCAGAAATTTCAAAGAGGGAATCATGAACTTGATGCGATCGTTTTACCAGCCATTTTTTACCAGTTAATAGCGGTTAATCCGTCACCCCTTACACAGCAAGCATTCCAACCCGTCACCTTATCCGTCACCCGACCCGTCACCATCCGTCACCCGACCCGTCACCATCCGTCACCCGACCCGTCA
This sequence comes from Nostoc sp. CCY 9925, assembly GCF_963920935.1. Lineage (NCBI taxonomy): Bacteria > Bacillati > Cyanobacteriota > Cyanophyceae > Nostocales > Nostocaceae > Nostoc > Nostoc sp. CCY 9925. The sequence continues at coordinate 2,273 of NZ_CAWUDO010000208.1, forward strand.
CCATCCGTCACTAATAAAAAGTTCAGGCTTATCATGTCACAATTAACACGACAATTAATAATTAAAGAAAGAAATAAAAAACTGAGGCAATGTAATAGCATTCCTCAGCAAACACGAAAATTAATTTCATTAAATTATAGCATGTTTGGAGGGAGAAATGATTAGCCAAACTCTCTCTGTGCAAGAACTTTTAACGTTAAGTACTAATAGATTTCAGTCATTTCACGAATTCAAAGAGTTCATCGAAACCAGCTTCATTGATGACAGTGCTGTTGACCCAGAACTATTTAAACACTGCATCGAATTTCATGAAGATCAGGAATTTGACTATGGCGGTGAAGTCACCACCCCAATCCATGAGGCATTAAATTGGACGTTTACCCGATTTACCCAACAAGTCAAAGAACCAATGTATGCTGCGTTCTTCATGAACGAAGATGGCACGGTTTGGCAAGCTGTCGTCTCCCTCTGGGACGAAGACCGTCAACGACCCTACAGTTATTTGGCTCCCAAAGGCAATGGCGATCGCGTTTTTCTCCCACCAGTTCCTCAGTCGATTAGAAAGCGCATTGCTTCTCGGTATGGAGTAGAAGTGCCGATGGATGGCAGTTTTTGGGAATGGGTTGAAACTGCTCCCATTCCTCGCATCATTGGCGAGGGGGGCAAAAAAGGATTAGCTCTACTCTCTCAGGGATATGTTCCACTACCTCTGTATGGCTGTAGCTCTGGTGGCAGAGAAAAATTAATCCCCGACTTGAAGCGATTTAACCACGAAGATGCTATCTGGCTATTCGCCCTCGACCGTGACAGCAAAGAAAAAACCAGACATCGAGTCAACGCCGCCAAACGAGATTTAGGAAATGTTCTCGACAGGGATGGATTTAAGACCTACAGAGAAGATATTGTTTGGTCATCAGAAGATGGCAAAGGAGTAGACGATCTAATCGTGAATAAAGGATTTGGTGCTTTTGACTCAGCCTACAATCGAGCGATTGCCAGACTAGAGAAGCAATTTCATCCCGGGAATGGCGTCTCCTCACCCAAAGAAGAAAAACACAAAAACCCGCCCCCTGACCAGATGGCGAAAGAAATAGCCGAAGATTACCGAGAACTGCTGGCATTCGATAATGAAAGAAAGCAATGGCGCAGATACGCGGCTGACTTTGACGGGGTTTGGTCTGACGAAACGCCAGAATACACCGAAGCGATAATCTACAAAATTATAGTCAGCAAAGGCGCTTACAATTTTGGGCCCGATTATGTCACAGGCATAGTCAAAATACTACGGCACGAACTTGTCGAACGCCAGTGGAACCAAGTCTCACCCCGCGAATTCCTCCCCTTTCTTAACGGTGTAGTAAAAATTAGCACAGGAGAGTTATTGCCCCACTCACCTAAATATCGGCTGACCTGGTGCTTGCCGAGAGATTACTGTGCTGGTGGTGGAAGCTGGGAAAATATCAACAAGTTCCTAGAACACCTTGCTGCTGGCAATGCTGACATCAAAGAGCTACTAATTTGTTACTGTAACGCCGTAATCAAAGGACGATACGACTTACAGAAATTTCTTCACCTAATTGGATTGGGTGGAACAGGTAAAGGGACATTCACCAGGTTGCTGACTGAATTGATTGGCAAGCAAAACGTTTTAGTAACCAATCTCCCCATCTGGTGTACAAATCAATTTGAGGGAGCGAACGCATTTGGCAAGCGCCTGGTGATATTCCCAGACGAAGATCCCTACAGAGGAAGCATAGGCAGATTCCTGAGTTTAACTGGTGAAGATCAGGTTAGAGCCGAAGAAAAACGGCAGAAATCTTTTAACTTTGATTATCAGGGAATGACCTTGGTGGTTTCAAACTTCCCCGTTTTCAGCGGTGGTAGCAGCAGCCGTGCCAAGCGCCGAACCATCACCGTCCCCTGTAACAATCCTGTTAGAGAAGCCGACCGCCAACAGCTATCTACAGTTTTTGAACCGGAATTAGGGGCATTCACTAACTACTTGCTCTCGCTTAGTGACGATCACGTTAGCGCGGTGTTGAGGGGCAAGAAAGAAATCCCAGAATGTACCTTGGAATTCTGGAACAACCAGATGAAAGGCGATTCAGTGGCGTCCTGGATCAACGACAAGGTTATTTATGATGTCAACGCCGTTACTGCGATCGGCAACGATAGAAACGAAGGTACAAACGGCGAGGCTTATACCTTATTTGGTTCTTATAATCGCCATTGTCAGGCTTCTGGCGATTTGCCCAAAAGTATCAAGGTTTTTAGCCCCGATTTACTGGAGCTTTGCCACACAATTCTGAAGTGGCCAGTCCAAAAAGAGCATACCAAAACTGGCAAGTTTATCAGGGGACTGCGTTTAAGAACTCCCTTGGACAACGAAATTCCAACATACGATTACTCGCTCATGGAACGGGTGACGGGTCAGGTGACGGATGGTGACGGGTCAGGTGACGGGTCAGGTGACGGGTTGAAACCCTTGCCTGACAAGGAGGTGACGGATACCACTCAGCTAGCTCTAAATTATATAGAGTCAAATTCCGAAGAACAAGTTCGCTTTTCAGATGAAAGTGAATCATCAACAGAGGAGAATGAAACCTCATCCCTTAATGACGAGAGCATCCCTGGCACTTGCCCAGAGAAATGCAGCTACTATAAGCTATTTGAGATCAAGCCTTTTATCTTCAAGGTAGAAACAGACTTTGGGGTGGTTCAGGTCAGCGCTGAACCTTTCCACAGGTTCAAAAATGGTCAAAGTAGGGTTTGGCTGAAGTTTGAAACTCCAGACGGTCAAACTTTGACTAAGATCATCAAGACAATTCCTGACAAAAAGACACTTCCAAGGTTCGCAGAGGAAACTAGAGTTATCCAGACCTGGCAAGAGCGAATAAAAGCAGCATTGATGCCCAAAATTAGCAATCCAAGCTGTAAATTCAAGATTCGCAAGCTTGGCGATGATGGGTATGAGTGGATTGAAGGCTGTACTTTAAAATCTATTCCCAATCCACCAAGTAGCACTCAGTTCATTTTCAAGACACCCAAGAACACGATTCTCACTTCTCATCTTGGGGAGTTTGAGGAGATGTAACCAAATAAAAACGCGTAGGCGCAGCCCGCCGCAGGCATCGCCTTTTTGGAACGATGGGGCGATCGCGCTTGATGAAAGTTACAAATCCTGTAAGAACTTTCAGCGTATTCGCCCTAGCCGGTTTTGTCCTGCCGATGGTTTTAAAGATTTGTATAAATTATTTTGCTGCTAGATTCAGTACAGCCACTCATGCTGTTGAAAATAATTTGGCAGTAGACTTCCTGTTTTACCTTCTGCCAGGGTAAAACAGGTATATTTTTCTTGCGCCAAATCAGCAGTATTTCTAGAATCCTGTCTTTACAATGTGTTGCTTGAGTAAAGACACTTCCGAAAATACATAAAAGAGGAAGATTTACATAAATTTCAATCGCTCATAAAACAGATTTATT
>NZ_CAWUDO010000209.1:0-5745 GCF_963920935.1 Nostoc sp. CCY 9925
TCAGAATGATTATCATTTTTGTTAACTGTATATTTTATTCTCTGGAAGTCCCTAAGGGAACACTAGGTGACATCTGCTGTCCAATAGATGCTAAATCACCTGTTGTTGGCAGCAGGGAACCAATTTTTAGTCCGCTAGCTGTGGGGTTTTGCGGAGAATCTTCACAAGCAGCTAAGAGGAACCCAGTTGCTAGGGTAATTATACTCAAGGTTAAGGCTGCACTAATTCTTTGCATAAGTTACTTTCACTCCTCAGAATATTTAGGAGCCTAAAAGTAATATTCAAACTAGCTTTACAAGTTAGTTTGATTTTCTCAGGACTCCAAAGGATAAATCATAGCATCCCTCTGAGGAAGTAAAAGTGCTTACTCCGAGTGTAAATATTTTTATGCACACAATATAGTGTCATTGTGGCTCAAGATTTGAAAAACGGAGAGGGAGGGATTCGAACCCTCGGTACGGAGTTGCCTGCCGTACAACAGATTAGCAATCTGCCGCTTTCGACCACTCAGCCACCTCTCCAGGGTCACGAATAATGATGTTAGCAGATTTGTTTGGGAGAGTCAATAGTCATTTGTCATCTGTCTTTCTCATTTGACTAATGACTAATGACCAATGACCAATGACTAATTCTCAAAGGACTTGCGATCGCATCCAGGCCATGGGCAAAGAACGTAACTTTCGCCACTGAGGCACGTAGGCGCGTTTAGTGAAAGCATTATAATCGTTACGTTCTATTACAGTTAAAATCCCACTGTAATGCATCAGAGCCGCCCACACAGGCCAACGACCATCAGTAGCTAGGTATGAGATTCCTTTTTCTGCCTTGCGATAAAACTGTCGTGCCCGAGCAATTTGAAAGCGCATCAAGGAACGCCAGCGATCGTCCACTATACCCTCAAACAAGTCTTGTTCGGTATAATCGAATCTCGCCAAATCTTCTAGAGGAATATAAATTCGTCCGCGTCGGGCATCCTCACCAACATCTCGCAAGATGTTGGTAAGTTGCTTGGCAATTCCCAAGGCAATTTCTTCTTCGGTGGGATTATGTGGGTGTTGTTCGCGATACCACGGAGCTGTATTGTTGCTAGTATCCAATCCCATGACTGCTGTTGACATCAAGCCTACAGTGCCGGCGACACGATAACAGTAAAGATATAACTCCTCGAAGGTTTCATAGCGACTTCGGTATAAGTCCATACGTTGACCGGCAATCATGTCCCGAAAGGGCTGAATGTCCATCGGGAAGCGTTGAACAGTATCTACCAAAGCTACGTCGAAATTATCCAATGGGTGTCCAGCAAAAATCGATTCTAGCTGCTGCTCCCAGAGGTCTAGGGTTTCTGGCGTGGTAATAGCAGATGCAGGACCATCGACCAGTTCATCTAAACGGCGACACCAAGCATAGATTGCCCAAATAGCGGGACGCTTTTCCTTGCTCAGAAGCAAAGTACTGAGGTAAAAAGTCGTGGAATACTTGGCTATGAGATGACGACAAAGTTCGTAGGACTCGTCCACAGAGACCAGCGTTTTCATGCGGGCTTTGGATTCAGGCAGTTGCAGCATTCGTTGCAGGCGGTCGGGTGAGCGTTTGCAGGTTTGAGGATTTTGCTACCGGGAAGGCCTCAGAAATCGCTTGTGCTGTCAGCTTACCAGAAAGTACGGCACCTTCCATACTGCCTAAGTAGCGTTGCATGGTGTAACTTCCGGCGAGATAGAAGTTGGCAATCGGCGTAACTTGTGCAGGACGGTACTGTTGACGACCGGGGGTCGCTTTGTAAACTGAACGCGGCGTTTTCACCACATGAGATTTCAGCAGTTTTGCTGGGTTGTCTCCCCTAAAGTGGTGGGGGAAAAGTTTTTCTAACTCGGCAATTGTCGCAGCCACAATCTCCTCATCGGATTTGGCTATCCAATCTTTTGCCGGGGCTAGAACTAATTCCAGCATTGAGCGGTCAGGGTTGGCGTATTCACGGCAGGTATTGCTCATATCAGCATAAACGCTCAGGAGTGGCGATCGCGAAAATAGCAAGTGATCGATTTCTGTAAGTTTCCGGTCAAACCACAGATGTAGGTTGATCACTGGTACTCCTTCTAAGCCTTCTAGCTTCTGGAAAAACTGTATTTGCTTCCAAGGACTAGGCAAAATCGCTTTCAAGGGATCTACTGAGATGGCAGATACGTAAGCATCAGCCGTGATAATTTCATCTTCTGCCCCATTTAAACCCCGAATCAAGAATCCTTTGACCGTGTTATCGGGGTTGAGCAAAATCTCTTTCAACGGCGCATTTAACCGCACTTCCCCACCACCTGCTGTGATGTAATCGACGATAGGGCTGCATAGGCGTTCTGTAGGAGAACCATCCAAAAATGCAATTTTAGAACCATATCGTTCTTGTAGAAACCGATTTAGCGCAGTTAAGAGAATCGTTGCAGAAACTTCATCGGGGTTAATAAAGGTGAGGGCTTTACATGCAGCGATAAAAACGTCACTGGTTACTCGCTCATCAACACCTTGCCTTTCCAACCACTCTAGGAAACTGTACTTGTCCATGTCTTCAACATACTTTTGACCCCTAACCACTGCTGGAAGTAGGCCAATAGCAAATCGAATCTTTTGCTCCCATGTCAACATGTCTTTGTTGCGAAGAATCGACGCAATCACGTTGAATGGAGAGGGAATATCTGGAACATCAAAACGTGAGAATGTCCCAGGCTTGTCTGGTTGATTGAAAATCAGTGTGTGCTCTTTCCACTGGAGTCTATCTTCAATGCCCAACTCCTTGAGCAATTGGAGCATATTAGGATATGCCCCAAAGAAGGCGTGTAACCCGGTTTCGTACCAGTCGCCATCAGAGTCTTTCCAAGCCGCAACAAGACCACCCAGTACGTCCCGGCTTTCCAAGACAATGGGAGTGTGACCTGCGTCTTTTAGATATTTCGCGCAGGAAAGTCCTGCTAGACCAGCACCCGCGATCGCTACTCGCATTTAACCCTAATGCCCTTCAATATTTCTTAATGGTTTTGCCGTTCTCATTATACGTTGCAATCCGTTACATTTAGTAGTCGTTGTGCGATCGCTTTCCCAAAAAACTTCTGTAAAAGGGAATTTTGCCTGACACACACCAATCAAGACAACCATTGTTGACAATGGCTTTGCAGCCTTGATTTCATCTAGATTTAGACTACCAGATGTAGAGAAACAAAAGTCATTACTTCTGACTAAAAAAACTAGTTATTAACTGTTGTCTCAAAGCAGTTGATTTCTTTGGTAATTCGTGTATTTGCTCTCAGGAAATGCTTGGGGCATCGGTCAAGACTGCTAAATGATTTCCGGCTTATTTTCCGGAAAAACTTTGAGTTTATGTAACAATGAAAACATTGTATATCTTTAACTAAGTATTTTGACTGTTGTAAGTGACTTGCAGTTGTGAAGTGTAAAATTAAATGAAAAGCTATAGCTTTGGCGCAAATCTTTAGTAAAGATTCGGAACCATAATAATCGATGATATCTTCATCTGTTTCTCGTTTGCTTAGCCAGAGATGTGACCATTTCTTCTCACCATAACAAGTTGTTGAATATGCAAAACTGACTATTTCTTTAACAATGTTTTCAGGCAGATGAATTCGTGAAGATAAACTTCAGTTTTCAGATGGTTAACAACGTCATCGATATCTACATCTATAAAATAAGAATTGCTTTCATTAAAATCTAATTTAGCTGAAGTTTTAAGAAATAAATTTTGGATGCCTGCGGCAAGCCGATGAAGTGTCTAGGTCTGAAGCCTCCGTTCCGACTTGTCTTTCCACCCCAATAAAAGTATAGGATTAGGGTTGATGTTTTTAAGTTGAGTATCCCAGTTGTTTACTACACAACTATAGGTAAAGGATTATGGCAAGATCGCAAGAGCTAAAGCGCTTTGGAAATCACTTGATTCTGGGTATTTCCACTACTACATTAAGTGATGACGATAAGCACGCACTCAATGAATTAAAGCCCATTGGGGTAATATTTTTTGCTAAAAATTTTCTAGATGGCACTTCTTATGAGCTTTGGCTAGAAAAGTTTAAGGATCTGAACAACCAGATACGAGAATATACTGAACGCGATTCCTTGTTTGTGACTTTGGATCATGAAGGAGGTCGTGTTGTTCGGACACCACCGCCGATTACGCGATTTCCTCAGGCGTTATTGCTGCGATCGCACGCCTACGAAGTAGCAAAAGCAACAGCTATTGAGCTAAAATCCCTGGGAATAAATTTATCTTGGGCGCCTGTAGCAGATATTTTCTCCCATCCCAATAATCCTGTAATTGGTTCTCGTGCCTTCGGTAGCACTCCCGAAACTGCTGCTCAAGGTGCGCGTGATTACTACCTTGGACTTCGAGATTCAGGAATTATCGGATGCGCCAAACATTTCCCCGGACATGGAGACACTAGCCAAGATTCTCACATCGAACTACCAATACTCAATTTGAGCTTAGAAGACTTGCGACTTCGAGAACTGATACCTTTCAAAACCCTCATCGAAGTCCAGATTCCTTTAATTATGACTGCTCATATCTTATTTCCGAAGATAGATCCTGATGTGCCAGCAACCCTTTCTCAACCTATTCTGAAAAACATACTGAGGGAAGAACTTGGCTTTAAGGGAGTAGTTGTCTCTGACGACTTAGATATGAAAGCAGTTTCAGATATGCTGACTCAAGCTGGTACTATAGCGAGGTCATTTAATGCAGGCTGCGACCTGTTTATTGTTTCGCGTAATATTAATTCGTCATCTATTGAAAGAACTTATCAAATTGCTGAAGATTTTGCCGATTCTCTGAGTAACGGTAGCTTAGATGAATCAGTTGTGGAAGCAGCTAGAGAAAGAATTGAAAAACTACTGGCAGTAACACCGCAATATCCCATCCAAGCTCTGGATAAAGATGTATTATTGCAACATGCTCAACTGGCGATCGCTACTTCCTACTCATAAGCAAATGTGTATTCAAGTTGTATATTACCAATTGCCAAAAGGCTAGCTAGCATTGCATTTCTTAATTTTGAATTTTGTTAGCGCAGCTAAGCCGTGTCCGCGAGCGTCATTTTGAATTTTGAATTACTTAATGGGTGGTATAGGGGTCGAACCTATTTCTGCGGGTTAAAAGCCCGCTGCACAGCCGGTATGCCAACCACCCTAGTTAATTTGAATAAAAAATGAGCAAGTGCGATCGTATTACATCGCAAACTCTGTAACAGAAACACTACATATCAATCCACCAGGGAGGTACTGCCCCTCCTATTTCTGTGTTATCAGCACAGCGCCTCGCTTTTCGGCTTCAGGTGGAAAAGATTGCTGAATCTACACTGTGGAATTTTTAGATTGATTTTTCTTAGCCCAGTAACCCCTTGGAGGTCTAGGAATACCGTATTTTTTGCACCACTTAGCAATTGCAACATCAGATACTCCAAACTTGTGACTCACCTCAAGAACAGAAGTTTCCCAAATCATCTTTTGTAGGTCTTCCTTAGAGGGACGCTCAACTTTTCTAGATTTAAGGAAAACTCTGTTTTTCTTTATTAAAGTCACACCAGAATCTTTATCAGTTCGCTGCCTATTGGGTAACACTTTCGTTGATGTATCCTCAACCGAATTACTAGATTCTACGGTTAATTCATTAACCTCTATTAAGTCCTCACCTATATCATTGGTGATAGGTTAAGATAAAGCGTATTTTGTCAATCAGTTAAAATACTCAAA
>NZ_CAWUDO010000210.1:0-5700 GCF_963920935.1 Nostoc sp. CCY 9925
ATAGCTATCTATAGCGCAGCGTTAACGAGTCTTCGACCGTCGGAGCAAAAGTTACATTAATTGGAGCAATTAGTATAAGGTAATGCTGTTATAGCAAGTTAAATGTGGAACAGCTTATCTTTGCATCTTTTTTTACTCTGCATTGAGAAATTCCAAATATCCATTGCTGAGTTCTTTCACCGCCAACTCATAAAATTGTTTACCATGTTCTGGGCTTGCTAAAGCCGGATTTGATCCCATGCGTCCGTCTGGATAATGCACTCGAAAGTCTGCTGCACTATAAATCCTGTGTCCGCTTGCAACTTCTCCTGAAAGGGATGCTTGCTTAATTGCTTCTGGATAAACGTACTGGGTGAGTGCTACTTCGCTTGGGGTTGCATGAGAACCTTCTTGATCTCCATATAATTCTTTAGCTAGTTTATATACTGAACTGCACATAAACCAGTTAGCCACTTGACATTGTACTTTTTGGGCATTGGCAATGTGTAAATCTTCTAAATGAGCGTAAGTTTCGGAAAAAGCGGCTTTGAGGGTGGCGATATTACCGCCGTGTCCGTTGATAAAGTAGAACTTGGTAAAACCAGCTTTGGCTAAACAAGTTATATAGTCTCGCACTACTTTAATTAAAGTGCTGGGCCGGAGACTGATTGTCCCAGGAAAAGCAGTATGATGCAGTGCCATCCCTACATTAATTGTAGGGGCAACGATCGCTCCAGTTGCATCACCCACACCGTGAGCGATCGCTTCTGCACAAATAGCATCAGTACCAATTAATCCCGTTGGCCCATGTTGTTCTGTGGAACCAATCGGAAAAATAATACCTTTTGATTGCTGTAAATAAGTTTCAACTTCTTGCCAAGTACTTAAATGTAGTAACATTTTTGCTGATTTTCCTCTAAGAAGGAATATTCTATTATTCAAGTTCTACTAACACAATTATGAAGATTTTAAGTGGCATTAAAAATGTGATCGTCATTTCTCACGGGTCAAGTGGCTGTGCCTATGGTGTAAAACAGGCCTACAAGCTGACCAATAGCCGCAATAGTGGTTCACCTTATGAACCCGTGGTGACTACGAACATAAGTGAGAAGGCAGTAATTTTTGGTGGGGAAAAAGAATTACCCAACAAGTATTAATAAATAAACAGCGATCGCAAATAAAAGTAACTAGAACAAAAGCATGTAACCCATGCCCAAGAAAAAATGCGGGCTTGGATTTGGCTGTGCCAGTATGATGCAATACCCAGGCATAGACCCTGGCGACTGCTTGAATTACAAAACTTGTGGGAGTGCGCTTCAACTAACCCCCGATGAAGAACTTGAACTTGTTCGTATCCGGGAAGAACAAATGCGCCAGTATCAAGAACGAATTCGCCTCACCCGTCGTTCTGCCGCTATCATGATGCTGATGAGGCGCGGTTGCCCACAATCACCAGAATCGTTAAGTGTTATCCCGGCCATTGAGGCGATCGCCACCACATTAGATAATATTCGTACTGGACTTACCAACTTCGACGGACAGTACATCGCGCCAGCTGGTTGCGAACTCAACATCTACAATGTCAAACGCCCCAGTGGTACGTACTCATACTATAAACTAACCGCCGAAAACGCAATATTTGCACCTTCAGAAAAAGAACAACAAGTACGGGTAGTTCACCTCAGCCATCAGCATGATGCGCAGTATATAGAAGCACAATTTGGTATCGAACGTCGCAACAACTTAACCCAGGTGCGAACACTGCTTCAAAACGCAAGCGCATTGCTTGAGGAAGCAACACGCTTACTCGAACAAACCACAAATATGAACTAGCCCTAATGCTACAGTTGAAGTCTTAAACATCGATGAAATTATATCCATCGATTAATAAAACCAGCACTTCTAGGCAGCTTGGGACGCTCACATTTGAGCGAGCAATGGTCATTCTCTCCAAAGACCTGCAAAATGGGGAAATCGCCATCCACATGAGCCATGGCATTAGTGTTGGTGTTATCAACAATCACCTTACTTCAATCGAGGCATTAGAGTCAGAAATTACTATCCTGAGAAATTTTAGTAGCGAAAAAGACCAAATTGAGTACGTACAGCAGGTAGCCAAACACTACGAAGATTTATTCAAAACAGAAGCCTGGGCAAAATCCAATGACAAGGTAGGCGATCGCTATCTCAATTCAAAAGTAACTGCTAACACCTTTCCTATTGATAACCGGCTGCTTGCAACAGAAACAATTTGGCATAACGTCCCCCTAGCTGTAACAGTTCTTCGTGAGTTCCCTGTTCTATAACTTCCCCATTTTCTATTACTAGAATTTTGTCAGCCATTCGTACCGTAGAAAAGCGATGGGAAATCAAAAGTACCATCTGATTTTGAGTAATAGCGCGAAAATGATTGAAAATCTCAAACTCAGCTTGGGCATCTATCGCTGATGTTGGTTCATCTAACACCAAGATATCTGCTTGCGATCGCATAAAAGCACGAGACAAAGCAATTTTCTGCCACTGTCCCCCAGAAAGTTCCTGTCCTCCCTTAAACCAACGGCCGAGTTGAGTCTGGAAGCTTTGGGGTAATTGGTCGATAAAAGATTGCGCCATGCCTTTTTGAGCAGCAGTTTCCCAACGAGTTGTATTTTCGAGATCTTCTACATCGCCCACGCCAATATTCTCACCCACAGTAAATTGATAGCGGACAAAGTTCTGAAAAATCACACCAATGCGACGCCGCAACACATCCACATCCCATTCTTGCAAGTCCAAACCATCTAAGAAAATTCGCCCAGAGTCAGGGGTGTAGAGTCGGGTAAGTAGTTTGATTAAGGTAGTCTTACCGGAACCGTTTTCACCTACAATTGCCAGTTTCTCTCTGGGTTTCAAGTGCAGCGAAATGTTTCTCAATGCTGGCTTGGAACTTCCTGGATAAGTAAATGACACGTTCTCAAAACGAATACCATCTTGGGGATTTAAACCAACAGTTGCCTTACCCCAAGACTTTGGTACTTTCTCTTCCAGAAAATCATAGAGATTTGATAGATATAGGTTGTCCTCATACATCCCTCCAATAGAAGTCAGGGCATTGGAGAAAGTAGACTGTCCTTGGCGAAACACAGTGAGATACATTGTCATGTCTCCCAAGGAAATCTTACCTCGCACTGTTTCCAGCACAATCCAAGCATAAGCTACGTAAAAAGCGCCAGTACTGACTAAACTCAGGAGATACCCCCACAACCCTCGTCGCAGAGTCAAATCGCGGTCTTCGCCATAAAGTTGATCGAACAGGTTGCGGTAACGTCCTAGCAACATGTCTCCTAGCTGGTAGAGTTTGACTTCTGTGACAAAATCTTCTCTTGCTAGCAGATTTTCTAAGTAGTGCTGTTGACGGGTTTCTGATGCACGCCAACTAAACAAGCGAAAGGCTTCTCCAGCAAACTTTGTTTCGGCAATGAATACAGGTATGGCAGCCAAAATCAGCATTAGCACCGCCCAAACTGAGAAATTAACTAGCAAAATACCGTAAGTAATCAGGGAAAGGGCATTTTGCACTAAGCCAAAGGTGCGGTTTACTAAGGAAAGGGGACGAACTGATGCTTCTCGTCGGGCATTGGTCAATTTGTCATAAAATTCTGAGTCTTCAAACTGCCTAAGATCCAGTGTCAGCGCCTTTTCTAAGATGAGTACATTCACACGCTGACCCAGTAGCGCCCGCAATAACGATTGACAAATAATGATTCCCCGTTGACCGCCTGCGAGTAAAATTACAGCGATCGCTTCTAATCCTACATACAACAAAGCAGGATAAATATTGACAAAACCATTGCTGTCTGAGTTAACTTGAGACGCAAATACTACTGCATCAACAATTAACTTACTTATGTAAGATATCGCTGCCGGTAAAATACCAGCTACTAAAGTTAAACTAGCCAAAAGAATAGTAAGCGATCGGCTAGTAGTCCATACTAAGCTTATAGCCCGTCCACTGTACCGGAAAACCGTCAGTGATTGGCGTAGAATATTTCTTTTTTTTTAATTTTCATCTTTACTTTCCGCGAGATACCCCAGGTGCAGCGGCTCTTCCTGACTTTATTTAATCTTTATAAATTTTACCAAAAAAGAACTCATAACTCAGGAGCTAGAATGACAAGTCTCCAACTGAGTGGTGACACAAAATATTGCTTTCGGCTTAATTTCCCGTCTTCAATGCAAATAATTCACATAACTCTATTAAAGTTGCATCCTGATTCTCTACAACCAGTTCTCTAAACTCTACTTCAGCATTTGTGAGATCACTAAACTGCGGTTTCCCTCGCTTTATGGGTTGTAAATTTCCATCAACTTGTTGTTGCTTTACTACAGCAGAAGGCAGAGGGCAGAAGGCAGGAGGCAGGAGGTAAAAGTATTACTATTCCTAGCTTCCATGCTTTCAAAATGTCCTAACCTGTGTGACTACGGCTATAGCTTTTGGACTAGACTTTTGCTAACAGCAAATCTGATTGCCACTTGACGAATTGATATTTTCTCCTGAATATGTGCCTGTTTAATGCTTAACCTTTGTTTCTTGCTCTAAAAACAGGTTGCCAATATCAAATAAAAGCTGCATAGTACCTCGGTAGCCAATTTTGGTAAACTGACTGTGATCTAAGCGGTCAAAAATGGGAATCCCTTGACGGTAGAGAGGAATTTGTAAGCGTTGAGCGATCGCCACTCCATGAGAGTTGGTAATTAGCAAATCAGATCCAACCGCCAGTTGCTCAAAGTCTTCCAAATCGCCGATAGTGACACTAGGAATCGGAAGTTTTTCTAACAGAGGAAAGCGTGTTGTCGTCACTGCTGCGTGAATCTGAACTCCTAGCGATCGCAAGAAAGAAACCGTTGACCAAAGTAAATCTGGTTCCAGCGCCAAAGCAACTCGCTTGCAACCAAAGTAAAAGTGATTCTCCAACATCACATGTTGTAACTGACGGCGTTGGCGGCGGTATTTCTGGGGTACGCTGACACCACTGATATCTGCCAAAGCTTGCAGGAATTTATCTACTGCTAATAGTCCCGTCAGTTCACCAAATACCTCGTAAGGAATATTGAATCTCTTTTCCAAAATTTGCGCTGCACCCCGCATACTCTCACCTAGTACCAAAGTGAATACAGAACTACCAATTGAGCGCAACTGGGCTGTATTTGTGCCATTAGCTACGATGCCTGCGGTGGGCAAAGCCAGCGCGCTAGAGGAATCTTCTATATGACCATCTAGTACGCCAGAAAGGTCAGGTACAACAATAGGTTCAAGTCCAAAAGAGGTGACAATCTCTTTGATTTCGTGTACATCCCCTGGTGTGAAAGCAGAACTCGCCAAAATAGTGATTTGTGTCGGACAAGCATCTTGCTTATCACTTCTTTGTGGGATTTCCCTAACTATACTCTCGACTGCGCCAGCAAAACCATCTTCTAATGTACCTTTGAAATCAGGTGTAGAGACAAGCACAATTGGTAAATAATCTAGTTCTGGGTGACGGTGGCGAATCTCTTTAACAAAGCGCCCCATATCATCGCCTCTGGTTTCCACAAGTCCAGTGGTACAAAGACCGATAATTTCTGGTTTGGATCTCTGCACCAAAGTCAAGATTGCTTGTTCAACCCTTTCTTCGCCGCCCAAAATAGGGTTCTTGTCAGCTTTTGGTGATGATGAAAGGTTACGCGCTTTAAGGCAGAAGG
>NZ_CAWUDO010000211.1:0-5487 GCF_963920935.1 Nostoc sp. CCY 9925
TTCTGAACCAACGGACTTGTGTTCTGAACCAACGGACTTGTGTTCTGAACCAACGGACTTGTGTTCTGAACCAACGAACTTGTATTCTGAACCAACGAACTTGTGTTCTGAACCAACGAACTTGTATTCTGAACCAACGAACTTGTATTCTGAACCAATCATTATGCACATCATAGCCAATTTGTATAATGCGTAAGTCTTAATTACGAATTACGAATTACGAATTACGAATTATTTTATGCGCTGTAAACTGTCTGAGTGTTTTAACTCAGACAAGTTGGCATTGCCTGTGCAAAATAATACGGTGCTGATTTCAGCGATTAATACTTCAGCCAGTTCCGCAACTGCTGTCTGTGAAACTGCTGCGGCTTTCAGGAAGGGCATTGCAAAACCGGCGATGTCTGCTCCTAAAGCGATCGCCACTGCTGCATCTAGTCCATGACGCAATCCTCCCGATGCAATCAAAGGCACATCTGGGGCGATCGCTCGAATACCAGTAATGCACTCTGCTGTCGGTAAACCCCAATCGGCAAATGTCCTCCCCAAGCGACGTTGCAAGGCATTTTCAGCTCGTTCGCTTTCGACTTTCGCCCAGGAAGTACCACCCGCACCAGCGACATCAATGGCTGTGACTCCAGCTTCTAAGAGTTTTTGAGCGATCGCATCTGAAATGCCATTACCCACTTCTTTAGCAATTACTGGTACTGGCATTTTAGAGCATACTTTAGAAATATTGTCAATTAAACCTTTAAAATTAATATCGCCTTTTGGTTGAATGCACTCTTGCAGGGGGTTAATGTGTAAAATCAAAGCATCAGCTTCTAGGATATCGACTACCCGCAGACATTGATCCAAGCCATATTTATAGTTAAGTTGCACAGCCCCCAAGTTGGCAAATAGTAAAACATCCGGTGCATACTTGCGGACAGCAAAAGTATCAGCTACCTGGGGTTTTTCTACAGCTACTCGTTGGGAACCGACACCCATTGCAATTTTGTAGTGTTGGGCGACTTCGGCCAAGCGTTGATTAATCATTCCTGCTTGTTCAGTTCCTCCAGTCATGGAAGAAATTAACAAAGGTGCGCCGAGGTGTTTGCCCAAAAAATTTGTACTGATATCAATGTCGGTGTAATCTAGTTCCGGTAAACAACAATGGGTGAAGCGATAGCGTTCAAATCCATTGGTGACTTCATGACACTGAACATCTTCTTCTAAACAGATGCGAATGTGATCTGCTTTGCGATTTTGAGTTTGGGCGGAGACGTTGGTAGGTGCGTTCACTGGTGATGATGATTTGTTGAGTTGCGATCGCTATTGTTACATTGTTACAGCCTCAGGTATAGCGGGGAATAGGGAATAGGGAATAGTAAAGAAATTTATATGTCTGAGAATTAAAGAGCGATCGCTACTCCTGAAAGGCTTTAATGAACGTAATAGCGATGGATTCAAGGTAACTGACATCAATATTTCTAGTACGCTAGTAGCCTAGCGCACTAATTTTTAATAGACGCGATGAATCGCGTCTCTACAAGGGGGATGAATCGCGTCTCTACAAGGGGGATGAATCGCGTTTCTACTTCTTCACCACTTGCAGGCGCTGAGTTACCATCGTCATTCCATTACCCCGTAGGATCACGGCAGAAACCCATTGGCTACCAGGAATAGATGGTGCTTGTCCCTCTTTAAACACTCCACCAGATGTGAGTAATTGCAAATCCACGGATGTAGGGTTGAGATATTTATCTGGCCGAATAGGTTCCTCTAGCGCCGTTCCTAGTAAAAAATCATCACCAAGTGGTTCTTGAACGATCGCATCAAAATTATACTTCTGTCCAACTTTCACTTGCTGTGGCAATTTAACATCAATTTGTGGCGGGTTGCTTCCAGAAGTCAGTTGTGTGCGTTCTGACAAAATGTCTTGGCGGACAATTTTTCCACCAACGACACGCTGACGCGATTTAATTGTGGCATTCAGAGCCAAATTATTACTGTTAGCGGAGGGTGCACCGATGATCTGAGTTTCTGTTTCGGCGATGATGGCGTTACCTTCCGATTTTGCAGACACAAGTTTAGTACTATATTGCAATTTGGGGTATCGTTGCCAGAGTGAAACCAGGGACTTTTCCATGGTTTGGAGATTTAACCCATCTCCATGAGTGAAATTGGGGGCGTAAAACTGTAACACGCCTTTGGCATCGCCTTTGCTTGCAGCAGCATCAACTTGTGTCAACAAGGTTTTCAGTTCGGCTGGTGCATTTTGAGCTGTAGTTGCTTGGACTAATTGCTGTGGTGTACTGGCTTGAGTAGCTTGCCAAGCACTTGTTAAACCAAGTGTCAGCAGGAATGAAATCAGCCCGATGCTGGTTGATAATCTAAGTTTGCGTTTCACTAAAATGTTACTCATTGGTAAGAGTTTACTGATTTGATTAGAGAAGGTAAGGAAATTGCTTTATCTTAGTTAACCTAGACGCTAAACGGTAGAGGTTTGATGGCAAACGCACCAATCAAATTATTAATAGCTGCCAGTGGGACTGGTGGACATTTGTTTCCAGCGATCGCACTAGCCGAAAAACTGTCAGATTATCAAATACAGTGGCTGGGAGTACCCAATCGGCTAGAAACGGAACTTGTCCCTAAAGAGTATCCTTTGAATACTATTGCAGTTGAAGGGTTTCAGCAAGGGTTTGGCATTTCTTCGATTCGTATTTTAGCCAGACTCGCGGGTTCGATTTTCCAAGTCAGGCGAATTCTCAAACAGGGAAATTTTCAAGGAGTGTTTACCACAGGGGGTTACATTGCTGGCCCCGCCGTCATTGCGGCGCGTTCCCTTGGTTTACCCGTGATTTTCCACGAATCTAACGCTTTGCCAGGTAAGGTAACTCGCTTTTTTGGCCCTTGGTGTAGTGTGGTAGCCTTGGGGTTTGAAGTCGCCGCTAAGTATTTACCTCGTGCCCAGAATGTCTGTGTTGGCACTCCTGTCAGAGCACAATTTCTCGATGGCGGAATAAATGCACCGCTGGATTTAGCTATTCCCGATGGTGTTCCTTTAATTGTCGTCTTTGGTGGTAGCCAGGGTGCAGTTGGTATCAATAAATTAGTGCGGGAATGTGCCAATGCTTGGTTTGATGCTGGTGCTTATATAGTACACTTAACTGGCGATCGCGATCCGGAAGCAGATAGTCTCAAACATCCGCAATACATCGCTTTACCTTTTTACAACAATATGGCGGCATTGTTGCGACGAGCTACTATTGCCATTAGTCGTTCTGGTGCCGGTAGCTTGACAGAATTGGCAGTGTGTGGAACACCAGCGATTTTGATTCCTTATCCCTTTGCCGCAGAAGACCATCAATCCTACAATGCAGAAGTATTCACCAAAGCTGGTGCGGCGTTAACCCTCAAGCAATCGCAGTTAACAGCACAAGAATTGCAAAGTAATGTGTTGAATTTATTGCACTCACCCCAAGAGTTAGCCAAGATGGGGGAAAAAGCAAAAGCGATCGCAGTTCCCGATAGTGCTGACAAATTGGCACAGTTAGTGCGTGAGGTGGTAGAAACTTAAAAAATCCAAAATTAAAAGTTGAAAATAGTGACAGACAATAAAAATCTATTTTCCAGGTTATGAATATCTTGAATAATGGCGACAGATAAATCATCAAAAAAGTGATTTACTAACTCTTGCATATTTGAAAATTTAAAATCCCCAACCCAAAATGGTATTATTTAATCAAAAATTCCGGCTCACACTAGGTTGTGCTGGTTTACTACTTGTTAGTTTAGCCAGTAGCTATCTATATACTCAATCAAAAACTAAACAGCTAACCCCACAAGAACAAAGCTTTACTCAACAAGAAAATTCTGCCTTACTTCAACCACATATTTCTTTCACATCAAATCAAACTCCTCATACACTTACCTCCAGCTTCCAAAATACTTTTGTAGCTGAACAAAAAACAGACAACCAAAATCCTGCTTCATCTCCACAGGATTTGTTAGCCGCATCTACACCCTATCCGGTTGTTGATGAGTTTAAAAAATATAAATATAGCGTTAAAGGCAGCCAAGTTTTTTCCTCAGTCAAACTCCCAAGTAATAAGGTTAACTTCAATCAAACAGATTTCTTAACTGTTCTCGTCAATACTAGAAAATATTTTCAAGACTACGCTTCGCAAGACCCAGATATTCAGCGGACAGGAGTGCTTGCTACTCAAGGAGTTACTGTCCAAGATGTCCTCAAAACTTTGGACTTCATGAGTGTTGTCTTAAAAGAAGATATTGCTAACCGTCGAACCACTCGGTTACAAGACCCTAAGTTTATCAATGCCAATTTTAGAGTTATTAAATGGACTGCCTACAACCCCAAAAATAAACAACAAAAACAATTAAGAATTACTAAATACGCTGTTTTTACTCACACTGGTTCTCGCAAGAAAACTTCTACTTTCAATACAGCACTTTATAGCCTCAAAGACAACTCTAATAACGATAAATTCTACACTAAATACACAAAACAGGATGTTTTATCAGGCATTTACGAACCAGGCGGTAGAGAATTTGGCAAAGTTCAAAGTCTGGCTTATCTAACCAGAACTGGCTTAGAAGAAGCCCTGATGCAGGGAACAGTTTTGATTAATTTTACAGATGGTTATAAGGCATTTTTTAATGTAGACAGAAATAATGGTATGTCTTATATCCGCGGATTAAAACCAACAGCACAAAAGCGCTATTGGTACTTTAGAGAAGTTGATGCCATTAAAGGTTATGGATACAAAATAGATGCCAAAATTTCCATTAAACCAGGAGTCACTTTTGCTGGAGATGTTCTGAATATTGGTTTAGGTAGAGTGATTGTGATTGAGCAGACTAGGGGAGGCCGCAAACATCTGCAAATGGGAGTGATGGCTGATACAGGCGGAGCATTTTTACCCAATCTTTATCAGCTCGATTTTTTGGCAGGCATTTTTAAGAATCAAAAAGAATTTGGACAGCATATCAGCCAATTACCTGATTATGCTACAGCATATTTTTTAGTCAAGAAGTGACATCGCAATTCAGAATTCAGGAGTAAAACAGCCTTCATCTCTGGCTACCAAACCTAGATTCTCTACCTCACTCGATTGCAAACTGCTATATATAGTGCACCAATAACGCCATCAGCAGTGTGTTTGTCTGAGTAACACTTAAAATTGTCGGTCAAAAAAACTCTCCACGTCACCGCGTCAGCCTTAATGATAAGTGACGCCTAATCTGACATGGCATTGCTGAATCGAAATATGAAATCTTCAAGTTCTACTTCTTTGACTCTTAATTCTTTGCGTCTTCGCGCCTTTGCGTGTTAGAGAAGCGGAGCGTACGGCAAATTCATATTCTTAATCAGCAACGCCCATGACATAATATCTGGGCGATCGCATCGCATCCTAAAAATTATACCTTTTAAATAAGTAAAACTAATCATTGTCATAGGTTCTACAAAAGTTTTAACACTTG
>NZ_CAWUDO010000212.1:0-5323 GCF_963920935.1 Nostoc sp. CCY 9925
CTACCTCAATGGATTATTATCGGTTTGAGCTACTTCAAAAAATGAGATGCTCCCGTTTACCTCCACAAGGGATTACGAGGTTTTCTCGATTAAAGATTCTAAAGCTTAAATGATGAACCCTATATCTAAATAGCGAAAAATTAATAAATCTTTCAAGTCGTCATTTATAACAGACGACTTTTATTTTTTACAACGGCTTTTTGCTTGACGCATTAAAGATTGATTTCAATTAATTAAAATTATGGCAAGAAATCAAACAAAGCCTACTACTGAAGAAAGCACAGTTTCAGAGTCAGAACCCCCTCAACAAACCGTTCAGAATGGGGCAAACATACAAAAGCGTAAATCAGCTATTTCTAAATTTGCAAATCCTGAGTACAATGCGCCGATTAGCAATATCTGCATCTGCCAAGTCATCAACCACATGGAAGCAGAAAAAGTTGGGTTGTTTATAAAAGATAAGTATTTAGCAGCAATTAACTGGCAAGGACAAGAACCAACACACAAGCACACCTTCTCCAGTGGTACGCCAGAAATGGGAGTGTTGTTGCAATCGCCCAGAATGCACATTCTTGATGTTTCTCCCAGATATATTGAACAGCGCGATGATGGCAAAATTGTGGGAGTGTACGAATCACCTGATGGGTACGAAATGTACCAAGCACTTGGCAAAGATGCCGCAGTATTGAGACGATTCTACTTGTTACAACTTGTCGATGAAAATAATAACAATCTGCACTCAGTACCAATTGTCTTGTCAATCAAAGGCGTTGCATCATCAAAATTTGGCGAGGCTTACAAGCAATTCCAACGCGAACTAGAGGTTGCATTTGCCCGATTTACTGATACAACTGTCGCTGAAAAACGTGCAGAGTTTCATCGCCTTGCTGCATTTCAACCCACCTTCACACCATCCCTTGAACCGAAAGAAGCAGTTAACCAAAGAGATAAATCTTGGGTAGCAGTTGTCACTTCCTACAAATCACCAAACCCCGATGGCAGCGATTTTCTCGAATTCTTCTCAGAAGGCAAAGAAATCGATATCCAAACAACGATACAGGCAAATCCCGAATTCTCTCACCGCATCGGTAAAACATCAACCGTTGTAGCAGAACATAACCGCTTGATAGGTGCAGCCGATATGCCAATAGCAGCACTTCCTCCTAGTACAGGGGGTCATGATTATACAGCATACAGTACTGAGATGGAAAAACTGCCTTACTAAAACAAACTACCTCATCTAAGCGAAAAGGGTGCTAGAAATAGCGCCCGTTAAGAAATTATCCACTAAAAACCAAGTAACAAATGAAACTAACCATTGAACAATCTAAACTCGCAGAAATTCTAGAAACTGCTTACCTCGCAATCAGTCCTAAACCCACTGACCCAATTTTAGGAAACATCTTACTGATTGCAGATAAAGACGGGATAGTATCAGCAACAGGTACAAACCTTAACCTTACAATTCATACTACAACCACCGCTAACGTCGAAACTTCAGGTCAGGTAGCACTTCCTGCCAAACTACTAACCGATACTGTTAGTAATGTCAGGGGCGAAATTACCCTAGAAGTAGAAAATCAAGCCTGCATAATTACTCACAATAGCGGTAAGTGCCGACTAATTGGCGGAAAATCTGACGAGTTCCCAACACTTCCCAAGGGAGAAAATCCAACAGAGATAAACTTAAGTGCCAAGAAACTCCAAGCTGCACTTGAAGGGACGCTCTATTGCGCCAGCAGCGACGAAACAAAATTGGTTTTAACTGGTGTCAACTTCAAAATTGATACCAACAAGTGGCAAGCCGCTAGTACAAATAGTCACAAATTAGCGCTAGTAACAGGAACACTCGATACCGAATATTCTGACCCAATCAACTTTACTGTTCCAGGTAAGTCACTTGGCGAGTTAAACAAAATTCTCTCTCAAAGCGCCGATACGAGCGTCTGCAATATTCTTCTATCAGATAGAACTATCGAGTTTAGCCTTCCTAATACAAAGCTCATTTCCCGGCTTCTGGAGGGAGAATATCCCAAAATCAATAGCTTGATTCCCCGGTCGTTTGAGTATGAATTTACATTAGAGCGCAAGGGATTTGAGAGCGCGCTGAAGCGGGTAAGTTATCTAGCCGAACGTAAGCAAAAGGTTGTCAAAATCCTCTGGGAATTGGAAGCTACACAGGCAACATTATACACCGAAGCTACTGATATTGGGGATGCAGTTGACTCGGTACTGATGAAATCAGTAACTAGTAATTCAGAAAACATCAGTATTGGATTAAACATCGACTACCTTATCGAAGGATTAAAGCATATCAGTACCGATGAAATCGCGGTGCGGTGCAACAAACCCACGCAACCAGTCATTGTCTGCCCGATGGGAGGACTGCTCAATCAGTTGTATCTGGTAATGCCTGTAGAAATCAAGCAGGGGTTTGAAAAGGTAAATAGCCAAAGTACAAAGGCAAAAGTTAGCACTCAAAGTGAGCTTGGTACTGAAGAAGTAACAGAGGTTAGCACTCAAACTGAGTCTGGCACTGAAGAAGTAACAAATGTGCCACAGGCAACAGACGATAGTGAAACTCCTCAAATAGAAACGCCATCTGTGGTAGCTAAAGATACTACCAAAGGTAAGTCAACCTCACGATCGCCCCGAACGAAAAAAGAAGCGGCGACTGCCTAAAAAATCAAACTTCCTACCAACCACACTGGTAGGGAGTAAATAAAACACCCGTTTATCATCAAAATTATGTACCAACCACTACATCTCAAGTACCGTCCCCAGACCCTTAATGAAGTAATCGGGCAGGAACATATCGTCCGCACTCTCATAAATGCGATACTCCCAGGAGGGAGTCACTCCGCGATGGCGCAAGGGACGGCGATCGCACTCCAGAAGATTGCACCCGCCTACCTATTTAGCGGCCCCAAAGGCACAGGCAAGACCAGCACCGCCCGCATCATCGCTAAATCCCTCAACTGTCAGTCAACCCAGGAGCCAACAACCAAGCCCTGCGGAGAATGCAACTTATGCAAGGGAATTACAGCCTCTTCTTCCCTGGATGTAACTGAGTTAGATGCTGCCAGCAATAGCGGGGTAGAAACAATCCGCGAGTTAATTTCCACTACCCAGTTTGCACCAGTTGAGGGAAGGTACAAAATTTTCATTATTGATGAATGTCATGCCCTAAGCAGTCAATCGTGGCAAGCACTCCTCAAGACTATTGAAAATCCACCCCGTCATGTAGTTTTCATCTTCTGCACAACTGAAATACACAAGGTTCCTGAAACTATCATCTCGCGCTGTCAAAAGTTTGATTTTAGGAGAGTAGGACTAGAAACACTTGTTCAGTATTTATCAAAAGTTGCCCAGAACGAAAACATCAACATTAACGCACCTGGTATTTGGGCGATCGTCAAATCTTGTGGAGGTTTTATCCGCAACTGTCTTGTATTGCTCGATCAATTGAGCAACCTGGGAGTAGATGAAATCACACCAAACTGGGTTTGGGAATTATCAGGTGTCGTTCCCGAACACGACCTACTTACCCTAACAGAAAACCTTGCTAAAGGGGAGGTAACAGCTAACTTACAAATCCTCCAAGACTTAATAGAGTATGGGAAAAACCCATTCGTCATATACTCAAGTTTAACTGGGTTTCTCAAAGACTTGCTAGTGGCTAAAACTGCCCCTGATAATAGACAAATTACTCAACTGGAGGAAAAAACTTGGCAGGAACTCGTTACTATTTCTCAGATGTGGGAACTAACCCAGATTCAGGCAAGCATTGCTCTATTAATGTCAAGACAACAGTTAATGCGTGACTCGGAGGCAGCTAAACTTTGGTTGGAAGCGACACTCATTGAGTTAAGCAATATCAAAGAAGAAAAACAACCTTGGACTAATTGGAAAACAATCCAAGATGCTATCAATTGGGGTAAGGAACAACTCCCACATTTATCCCAATCTGAACTCGAAAGGCACTGGAACAATCTTACTCCCATTAAAGGTAAAAAAGCACCTGCATGGGTACAACTGGTACAAGAGCTTCAGATAAAGTCTCAATTACAAACTGCCTAATTCAAATGTTCGTCACTTTGTAAAAGCACTTACTTTCCCCAATAAAAACTTTGGGGAAAGATTTTTTCAGGCTTATTCAAAAATTACATTAAATATAATACACTTGCATCTACAGCAATATCTACCTTGTGCAGTAAGCCTCAATTTTAATAAAGACTGCCCTGACTGAGAAGCAAAAAATTAAGATATCAAGTAATACCACAACAAAATTTAACAACTGGCATTCTGGAAGTATCTGATTAAAATTATGCCAGTTGCAGCAATTAGCCTTCGTACAGGACTTGAATTACCAGCAGCGATCGCAGATTTTGATACGTATATTGACGAATTACCGCGATGCTCCAAATGTTTTGGCGAATTATGCCTTGCCAAAGGTGAAAAAATGCCACCTTACTGGAGGCATTTTCCAGGCGTAGGAAATGAATGTCCCGATAAATCAGAAATTAGCGGAGTTATCTATTCCCATCCTAAAACCTTAGATCGTAAACAAACCCTCGCATTATTTAAAAAACGTTTTCTCGAAATTTTAGATATAGCCATTAATGGCACACTTACTATCGATGGACTATTCGCCACCAGACAGCTATCAGAACAGATCAAGGGAAGTTCAGTTCAATGCAGTAATGGAATAGCGCATTTTAACGACTGCCTGCTAGAGATTGACAGACTTAGAAAAAACCTTGACTGTATTTTAGCGGTTGCCTCTAGCTGTGCCAAAAATTTATACAGCAATGACTCAATTAACGAATGGAAAGTACCAGAAGCAGAAAAAATCCAAATGCTAGAAATAACAATTGCTTACAAACAAACTCATGAACGATGTGTAGATGAAGCGTGCAAATATATATACAGCAATGGTAGGCAAGACCTTCTCAAAGAATTAGTAGCATTTGCATGGCTGGAATACAATTCAAAGCTTAAAAACACTTACAACCAATTAAAAGTACGCGAATTTCCAGTATGGCTGCTTACAGCAACAACATCAATATTAGCAGCAGTACCCTGGTACAGAATTATGACCGCACTATTAGAAGAAAAAGAACCACATACGCAGCCGCTTTCAATATTCGCACTTCCTAATAATCTAGACATGATTTTTGAGGTATTTTTATCGCCCAAAAAACCACCAACTAAACCACAAGGATTCATGCCAAAAAAGAGTAATTAATTTTGGATATTATGAATTATAACTGGAGTTTAGACTAAGCTATGCAAAATGACCCAGCAGGGCTGAGTTAATCAG
>NZ_CAWUDO010000213.1:0-5238 GCF_963920935.1 Nostoc sp. CCY 9925
TTGATGCGGCAAGCTTATCCTTTAATTTTCGGCAATCTTTTCCTTTAAGTCACACAAACCAAGATCACCAAAAGTTGCCAAGAACCATTTTATGATTCAAGTCACATCAACTGCCATTTCGGTAGTCGCTTCTAACGAGTAGGAAGAATGAATCCACTCGATATTCAGAGCTAAAAGCCTGGGAATTTCTTTTTCTGTTACAATTCCCCAGTCAATATTTTGGTCAGCATAATAGCGTCTTTCTAACTCAAATTTCTCAGCTACTGATTTTTTTTCCAAATCTGAAGATGGTTTGACTGTTCGAGCAATTTGAACTGACTTACCCGATTTATTGGCTGTTAGCATGAAGTCAGTAGTTAAAACGTAAGGTATACCGCTAACTGGGTCAGTGGGGTATTTCATTCCCATGTCATTAGCGATACTCGTACATAATTCTAGGTTGAGCAGGGGGAATTGCTCCCTGATATCTACGACAATATCTGACCACTCGAACAGATAAAACAGTCGCCGCTCATGGTCTGATAAGAAATGATGCACTCGATTGGTCTTCCAACCAGGGCTTCTTGCCGATCTGCCCATTGAGGGGAAATCGGAGACAGAGTGATCCAAGGCTTATACTTCTCTCCACTACCTTGACCGCGACCTTCTTTGATGTAGCGCTCAAACTTGGCTTGAGTCCACTCCTGCCTACCTCTCGCCATAAAGCTTACCTTTCTGGATCTGCCCAGACCATGCACATCCAGAAATTGTAGAACTTTTTTATTTATTGTTGGACTTTATTATTTATTGTTGAACTTTTTTATTCCTCTACATCAAGGGAAGTAGTTTATATCGTATTTTTTGTCGGATAAAAGATAAGGGTCTCTTATTTTGTGTTGTGGCGTTATATAGTCGTTGTCACTGTAAGCATAAGATGAGCAAATTGCTCACTTTATGGTTTCAAACCGGGTTGCTCAATTTATGCTTACTTAGATAAGGGAAGCACCGTCGAGTAACTCTGGTCTGGGTTCAACTGATTACACTCGGTATAATCGAGAGAATTTGCAAACCCTCATGTGGGTTAATTCCTAGCTTGTAACACCACCTTAAAAACCTAGTGAGAGTAGGTTTTCGCGGATATTTGAACTTTTGAGGTTCTGGAGAAAAAGAACTCTCACTAGGTGTTGGCATAGCAGCGAAAATCTGGCCGACAGATTGAGCAGCCCACTTTTCCCAATCAAACCGAGACCCCTGAGATTTAGCAGTATTGTCGAAAAACCGACCGAGCCATGCATTACACGCACAACAATAGCCAAGACAATGGCATTCCAAATTGAGAAATGGTTGAAAACAACCACAGTACAAGCATCGCAGTTGCAGGTAACGTTGGTGAACTGGACAAACACTGACAGCTTCTATTGTCCACAACAAAGGGATATAGATAGGTTTTCCCGCTTCACGCCAGTCTTGATAGCAACCAGGACACCAACGTTGTTCAGTATGGAAAATATGATTGAAGTTAAGTCGCCAGGAATTTTCAAGAAATTGGGTGGTTGGTGGCTCTGGATAAATAACGGCGTAATTTTATAGCGAATTAAACTAGCAATCGAGACACCATGTGCAGCAGCCAAGCGCTGTAAGTAACTAGTAAAACTTTCAACTGTGGGTGTACCAAAACCTATTGGTTTAAGAGAATAAAGATGGCTGCGTTTTGGAAGTTGGTTCATCGTTAAGTCCCACGACTCATAATTAGCCAAACTTTCAACCGACATTTTCACCACCTCCAACAGGACGACGTTGAGGTTTAGTGTTACCAGTAGCAGAACGACGAGATTGAGTTTTGGTTGTCTGGGATGTGCTATGTGTAACTGACACCTGATGAGATTCCAAACCCAAAGCAATTCTCAAAGCCGAACTATCCGAGGTGAACTCAAGTTGCTTTTCTCCCAATCTTGTTTCATTGACGATAATTATGCATTGTTCATGAGAGTAAGCAGAAGATTTTAAATGTGACAGAGTGAGAGTTTTAGCTCCCTCCAGTAATGCCGTTGCCAATGCTTGAGATAACCAATCTTTGAGAATACCGACACAACCGAAACTGCGTTCGTAGCAAAAATCCCAGTATTGAAGTAAATCAGGCTCTTGTTCAAAAGGTAAATGACGTTGGAAAGTTTGAACAACACCTCTGAAAGCTTTTAAATCTTCTTCATTCTCAGCTTTGTAGCGTTCAAAATGAATATCCACGCTGCGTCTGCATAACTGGGCACTCAAGTTACGAAGTATCAATAAGTCATAAGTACCTGCTAGCACAAATTTGACCCCGGTCAGGTTTGCTAGGGACTTAATACAGTCAGTCTGGTCACGTAATTTACGACCACTGGCAACTTTACTGAAATTTTGTGCCTCATCAATGCAAAAAACTTTCAGACGACGATGTTTAAGTGCAGCTTCTAATGATGTTTTCAACTTCAAATTAGTAATTCGACCAGAACCAGGTAACTGAATGCATGGGTCTTGGAGAACGCCCAGAGCACGTAGATAAAAATCTTTCCAATCAAAATTACTAAATTCAGGGGTAGCTACTTCGATATTAGCGATAGGAATAAAACCTTTATCTAGTTCCATTTCTGTTTGAAAAGAAGCTAGTAACTTTTGTGTGATGCGACGTAATAAGGTGGTTTTCCCCACACCTGTTGGCCCAAATAAAAAGATTAAAGAAAAGAACGCTGGCTCATCAATTGCATTTTTGAGTGTTTCTGCTGCTCTTAATAATTTGGGATGTGCCATTGTATATTGCTGAAAATAAGCAATTCTGTCAACAATAGGTAGAGTTAGTAATTCTTGAGGAAAGCTATAATCATGTGCCATTAGAACTCTCCATAATATTCAAGGGTTTCTGTGGCATTTGCACTTAAATTGCTGATTCTTTCACAATTTTTATCTTCATTGGTCGAGTCATTTTCTGGAAAATAATTATTTTCTGCTGCTGGAAATTCTGACAAATGTAAACTTGGTTCGGGGATGAAATTATTTTGAATAATTTTGTGAACTTTTTCATGTTCAGCATCGCGCAAGCGTTGTTTGAGAATAGCGCCTTCTTGAGCATGTTTTGAGTTTAAAAATTCTACAAGTTCTCTATCAGTTATTGTTAATTTTCGCCCATAATTGCGTTGCCGCTGATTAAGTTCTGCACTGACAAGCCGGATTTCTTTTTCGGAACGTCCTTGGAAGTATTGATAGTAAGAAGAAATGCATTTTACCCACTGTCCTTGTGCTAGTGCATAAGCAATTCCTGCATTCCAAGGGTCGTAACGAACCCACAGCATTGATTTTTCGATTTCTGGATCACGGAATACATCTGCCCAGTAATAAATATTGTGTATTTTGACACCCTTTCCTGGTTGAACTTTACGCTTTCGTTGATCTGGTGCTGGTAGAGTCAGAATCTGGAATAATTCGTCATATGCTACTCTTCGGTGTAAGCGACTTCCACCTGTTGCTAATCCGGTGACAAAAGCATCGCACGGACTAGTACCTAATGCCGGATGCAATCGTTGGTCATAAACCGAATATGCCCATTCACAAAAGGCAGAGTACAGTTCTTCTAATGTCCAAATTGCTAATATTTCTGGACTGACAGATTTGGTAACTTTACGGTGAAGGCGTTTAATTTGGGTGTTACCTTGCAACTCATGAATAAACTGCGTGTTCGCGGTGCCAAATAGTCTTTCAACAATTGAACCAAACCGAGCATGTGCTGGAGGGCGATACTTCAGCGTGCAAGTATAAGATGCTAATAATTGTTCAAAATAGTGACTGTGAAATTCTTTTCCATTATCTACAACAATATTTTGCGGAAACCGTCCAAATCTAGCAACGCATATGCGAATTACCATCATACAATCACGGTAGCTTGGCTCATCGAAGGTCAGATAAACTGATAAAATTCTTCGACTATATGCATCAACCATCAAGGTTGCCCAAGGACGACCTAAATTGTGATGAATTGAGTTGTTTGTAGCAACATAACAATTAGTTAGAGATTTCAGGGAACTGACTAATTCAATGTCAATTTGAGTATGGTCAATATGGACAATCTCGAAGGGACGACTACCATGTTGTGGAGTAGTCTGCTCTAATTCCCAATAAAATGGTTCTTCGGCAATAGCTGCTCGATTACCAAGACGTTTTCTGGTTTGATTGTGCCCTCTTCGCTGTTTAATTGCTTGGCAAAATGTGATTCTCGATGGTGGTTTCAATGGGGGTTCATGGTTTTGGCACGCGAAGACAAATGCCTCGTAGACCCGTAATTTTCTGCGTTGTTTGGGTGTTTCATAATGCTCTATGATAAATTCGAGCATAAATTCTTGGATTTGAGAATCAATTTTGGGAGTACGATTGCCTTTACTTTTATGCTTGGGCAGCAATCCCAGGTATCCATGACCGTAGATGAGTAAAGCTTTTTGGTATTGAGTACGCCAACGACGGATTGTGCTGCTTGGATATGCTCTCGGATTATCTCCTAAGTATGGTTGTATTAAATTGTAGCGACGGTTGGCTTCAATAATATCTTCACAAGTTGCTCTTTGAATAATTTCCGCCGCCACTGCTTGAATATTTGCGGTTTGTTTTGTCTCAACTCGTACAATTTTACCTGTATCAATCAATGCTGTGAATGCTACATTTGGTAGTTCTATAAATTTGCCATCTGCACGTAATAATCCAGTAGCAGTCGTCCCAGTATTTACTATCTCCCATGACTCTCCATCCCAAGAAATATTAGTACCTACTGCTATTTGGAGTAATATTTGATTACTATCTTGAGTTTTTGACTCTATTGAGTTAAGTTGCTCATAAGATAAAGCAACATCTTTGTTAATAAATACGAGTACTGTTTCTGGTTGCGAGAGTTTGACTTTATTAAGTTCTACATAAAGTTTATCGGTGGCAATTAACCAATAAATTACATCAGGATTTATTTCTTCAATTTGTAACAGTTCTGCCAGGGTTATTGCTAAATGATTTTTTACTGTGTCTAAAATTAAACTTTGCTCGGTTTCGTCGAGAATTCCTGATGAGTATCCGAAATAATCTGATAGCCAAATTAGATTTTGTTGGCAGTTCCAATTAATCAGAGCATTTGACCATACGTAAAAGTCCAAACCATGACGATGAGCGTATTCTTCACCTGGGGGACAATGCCACTTGCCATCTAAGTTTTTGCAATAGCGATTCGGATTCAATTCAGTCAACTTGTTG
>NZ_CAWUDO010000214.1:0-5091 GCF_963920935.1 Nostoc sp. CCY 9925
GGGTAAAGGTTAAAGGTTTTTTCTTTCCCCTTTTCCCCTTAACCGACAAGTATTGTTACTATTCCTAGCTTCCATGCTTTCAAAATGTCCTAACCTGTGTGACTACGGCTATACATTCTTTTGTTTCTTGGCTTTTGCCTCATATTACAAAGTTTATGGGGTTCTGGGCTGTTGTTAATCGTCTGTGTTGTTTGGTTTGGTAACCGAATTGCAATTCAAGAGCAGATGTTAGAAGAACGGTTCGGTAAGGAATATCAGTCTTATTCTCAGCAAACCAAGCGTTTATTTCCATACATTTATTAGTACCCAGCCCTATAATATTGCCCTGAACCTAATAGTTTCCCTGAGCGTATTGAGAACTTGCTTCAGGGATTCGTATAGTTATTACGAATAAGTTCGGGGAGCATCTCACTTTTGTAAAAACACGTTTGCCCTGGCGAATGGAATTCGCGGCTATACAGGCAAAAGCTACCGATCCTGGGTTTCAAATTCTTAGAGTCCGCGTAGGCGGACTTCGTTTGTGTAGCTGCGATTTCTAATCGCCTGGTATATTTACTATGCGATCGCTGATGAGTATTTAACTATTTTTAAGTATTTAAAGATAAATGAAATTTTCATCAATATATTGTTTATAGATTAATTCAATTAAATATTAATAGTCTAAAACAAAGTTTAAAATTTATTTTTAAACACAGCTTAATCTCCTATTCATCTATTGTTAAATAATTTTTAACCATCAGAAATGTACCTTAATTAAGGTTGTGATTACAGCAGGGAAATATTCCTTTAATCAGAGGTAATATGATTTTTTCGACCACCATCTTGAACCGTGTCGTTGCTACTTCACTGGTGACAACTTCTATTGCACTTAGTCCAATGTTTGGCGCGATCGCACAAGCTGAAACTCTCAATGGTGCAGGAGCAACTTTTCCGGCTCCACTTTACGAACGCTACGCTCGTGAAGTTAAAAAGAAATATCCAGACTTGAAAATTAACTACCAAGCAATTGGTAGTGGCGGCGGTATTCGTCAAGTCACTGCTGGAACCGTTGACTTTGGTGGTAGTGATGCTGCAATGAAAGATGATGAAATCGCTAAAGTCAAGAACGGTGTAATCTTAGTACCCACAGCTGGCGGTGCAGTTTCTGTAGTTTATAACCTTCCAGGGGTTAACAATCTTAAATTATCCCGCAGTACACTACCAGCGATTTTTGCAGGTCAAATTACCAATTGGAATGACCCAAAAATTAAAGCTGATAATCCCGGTGTCAATCTACCAAATCAACCAATTAAATTTGCTGTTCGCGCCGATGGTAGCGGTACAACTTTCATTTTTACTAACCACTTGAGTACAATCAGTAGTTATTTTAAAGGCAGAGTTGGAACTAACACTGCTCCAAAATGGAATTTACCAAATGTGCTCAAAGGTAAAGGCAATCCCGGCGTAGCTGCTTTAGTAGCTCGTACTCCTGGCTCTATTGGTTATGTTGAATATGCCTACGCTCTGCAAAATAAGCTTAAATCAGCAGAGCTACAAAATAAGAAAGGAGAATTTATTTCTCCTTCTTTGCAATCTGCAAACGCAGCTTTGGCTAGTGTGAATTTCCCAGATAACTACCGCGTTTTTGTAGGAGATCCAGCACAAGGTTATCCTATTGTTGGTCTTACTTGGATTATGGTTTACAAACAGTATGCTAATACTGCCAAATCTGATGCAATCAAGAAATGGGTAAATTGGGTATTGAAAGATGGTCAACAGTATAATGATGACCTCAACTACACCAAGATTCCATCTGAAGTGGCAAATCGTGTACTTCAGACAGTGAATAGCACTGTCAAGCCTTAATTGCTAATTTTACACAAGAATTCAGAAGTCAGAATAGCTAAAGAATCAGGATAAAAATTGATGGATGAATCTACTCATCATAATATACTCTTTATCAATTATGACTTCTGATTCTGTA
Organism: Nostoc sp. CCY 9925; assembly: GCF_963920935.1. NCBI lineage: Bacteria > Bacillati > Cyanobacteriota > Cyanophyceae > Nostocales > Nostocaceae > Nostoc > Nostoc sp. CCY 9925. Next base: position 1,964 of record NZ_CAWUDO010000214.1, read on the forward strand.
AATATCCTTTCCAGGAATAACCTGGAAAAATTTTTTATTAAGCCACTTCTATTTGAGAGCTTTAATTAAGCATTTAGATAACATCTTAAAGCTTAATTTAGCCTAGTACAAGATTGCCAAAATCAATGAAAAATTTTTCAAAAATAGAGTTATCTCTTTTATATTTTGCCTTCTGACACTAGCTTTTATCTGAAGTCGATAATAAAAACAGGGTCTCTACTCTAATCACACACAAAAATCTCTTTTATTTGTGATGGCAAATTCATCAGAACCAGCCGACAAAAATTCATTAGATCAATCGAACTTAGATGATGATGAAAATTTAGATTTGACAGCTATCAGTGGTAGAAATTTCTGGTTTGACCAAGGATTTACACGGCTAGTATACTTTTTTGCGGTGGTTACTTTTGCTGTATTATTTTTAATGACTTGGGTAATTTACCAAGAAGCTTTACCAGCGATTAAACAGTTTGGAGTCGGCTTTTTATGGGGTCAAGATTGGGATACAGGTAATGGGATTTTTGGTGCATTACCTTATATTTATGGAACTTTAGTAAGTAGTGCGATCGCTCTTTTATTAGCTGTCCCAGTGGGAATAGCAGTCGCATTAGTCACAAGTGAAAATTTCTTACCCCCATCGTTGCGAACAACCTTAGCATTTGTTGTGGAATTAATCGCAGCAATTCCCAGCGTCATTATTGGTTTATGGGCTATTTTTATCTTTATTCCAGTTTTGGAACCTTTAGAAAAATGGCTAGGTAGCACTTTGAAAATGATACCTCTATTTAATACACAAGACCCTGTGGGCACAAATATGTTGACTGCTGGAATTATTCTAGCAATCATGATTTTGCCAACAATGGCAGCAATTACTCGTGATGTATTATTGGCTATACCTAAAGAATTACGTAGCGCATCTATGGCTTTAGGTGGTACTCGTTGGGAAACAATTTTTCGAGTCTTACTACCATCTGGATTCTCAGGAATAGTCAGTGCAGCAATGCTGGCTTTAGGACGCGCTTTGGGTGAAACAATGGCTGTCACTATGGTAATTGGGAACTCTGCCCAAATTAGTGCTTCTTTACTCGATCCAGCTTATACAATTCCTTCTGTATTAGCTAATGAATTTGCGGAAGCAGAGCCAGGATTACATATTGGTGCTTTAAGCTATTTGGGATTAATTTTATTTGGCTTGACTCTAGCTGTAAATATTGGCGCTGTACTATTAGTCAGGTGGTTTGCCAGAAAAAATAAATGATTCAAAATCCAAAATTCAGAATCTATTAGTTGTTATTTTTCAATTGGTAATTCGTAATTGCTATAAGGCAAGCATTTCGTTAAACAACCAAAATTTGTGAGAGATATGAGTGGTTACATCGAGTCTGAAAATGATGAATCTATAACAACAGAATTATGCAGTACTCTACCAAAAGAGCGAGTAAGATTTACTTATTTCATGAATGCGATCACCTTTAGTTTAACAGGTATAGCACTCATTCCTTTATTATCAATTTTATGGGAAATTTTTGTTCGCGGAATATCTGGAATTAAATGGGAAGTTTTCGTCAAATCAGTAATTGATAATGGGTTCGGCAATGCCATTCTGGGAACCATAATTATGGTAGCTATTGGTGCTTTTTTAAGCATCCCTACAGGCATAATGACAGGAATTTTTTTGGCTGAATTTGGTCAAACTAATCCAATTGCTAATATCGTTCGTTTTATCACTAGTATTCTCACAGGTGTGCCTTCAATTGTTGTAGGAATATTTGCTTACGGTATAATCGTTTTAACAACTAAAGGATTTAGTGCGATCGCAGGTGGTTTTGCCTTGGCTGTGATTATGCTACCAGTGATTGTATTAACAACAGAAGAATCCTTAAAACTTATTCCCACATCTCAACGCCTCGCCTCTGCTGCTTTAGGTGGAACTCGATTTCAAACTACCTTTCGCATCGTTGTCACTGCGGCAATTCCCGGAATTACTACAGGCGTTTTATTAGCCGTAGCTCGTGCTGCTGGTGAAACAGCACCCTTAATTTTTACTGCATTATTTAGTCTAGATTGGTCAGAAGGTTTGTTAAGTCCAACAGCTTCCTTACCAGTATTAATTTTTAACCTCTACAACGACCCCGACCCAGAAAAAAGCCAGTTAGTATGGACTACTTCAATAATTTTATTGGTCTTAATTTTATGTGTCAGTATTGCTTCTCGCTTAGTTATTAGCCAGAGAAGAATCAAATAAACAGAATTATCTTTTGATAAATTTTTATTTCGCACCTGAGCAATTTATGAATAACCTAATTCCAGCTATCAAAGTAAAAAATATTAGTTTTTACTATGGTACAATCAAGGCGATCGAAAAGATATCAATAGATATTTATCGAAACCAAGTAACAGCAATTATCGGCCCTAGTGGTTGCGGCAAATCTACCTTCATCAAAATTCTAAATCGCATCAGTGAATTAGAAGGCCCTGTAAAAGTTGAAGGCGAGGTAGAATTTTTTGGCCAAAATATTTATGCTCCTCGTGTCAACATCAATAGATTACGCCGCCAAATTGGTATGGTGTTCCAAAAACCGAATCCTTTTCCCATCAGCATTTATGAAAATGTTGCCTACGGGATGAGAATCGCAGGTAGGTATCCAAAAGTAGAACTAGATGAAATTGTCGAGTCTGCACTTCACAGCGCTGCTCTTTGGGATGAAGTTAAAGATAAGCTAGATAAATCGGCTTTAGGGCTTTCTGGTGGTCAACAACAGAGATTATGTATTGCCCGTGCTTTAGCAGTCAAGCCTAAAGTTCTGTTAATGGATGAGCCTTGCTCGGCTCTTGACCCCATCGCTACTATGAAAGTTGAGGAACTAATCCATAGTTTGCGCTCTCAGTTAACGATCGCGATCGTTACCCACAACATGCAGCAAGCCGCTCGCGTCTCTGATTTTACCGCTTTCTTCAGCACCGATGAAAGTCGGATTGGTCAAATGATTGAATTCGGCGCCACAGAGCAAATCTTTAACAACCCACTCGACGCCCGCACCCGCGACTACATATCAGGGCGTTTTGGGTAAAAAGTCATTAGTCATTAGTCATTGGTCATTAGTCATTAGTCATTAGTCATTAGTCAT
>NZ_CAWUDO010000215.1:0-5023 GCF_963920935.1 Nostoc sp. CCY 9925
ATGAAGATATCAAAGCGGACTCTCAAAGGTTTGCACAGACTGGCTTATAAATTTTAATAATCAGACTGGTTCGGTCGATGTATTAGCTGATGCTGCTGTTAACAATATTGTTTCTGGAATATCACAACTTGCAGTGCTAGGTGCAGAACAGTTTTTTGTTGTAAATTCTACAGATTTAGCTGCATTACCACTTTTTGAGCAATACTCAGAAGAGGCAGCTAAGTTTAGAGATGTTATCAATAAAAGTCTTCCCGGTCAACTCGATACCCTGAATAAGCAATTAGGTGTCGAAGTTGCACTGTATGACCATGTTGCAATTAGCAACAAAATTCGCTCTACCCCAGCGACATTTGGTTTTACCAATATAAATGATGCCTGCAAACTTTTATACACCACTGGGGGGTTAGAGCCTGGTTGTTCAACACCTGATAATTATTATTACTTCGACGAGATTCATCCTACTCGTCGTGTACATCAAATCATTGGTGAAGATATGGCCAATTTCTTAGATACACAGAAAACACCAACTGTTCCTGAACCATCAAATGTTGTAGCTTTGATATCTTGTATAGGTATAATAAGTTTACTACGGCGTAAAGTTCATAGTAGCTAAGGGTATCACCGTGCCAAAGTAGGTTTCATTGTACGCGCTTGTCCCAAACTTATAGCGGTTCTCAGTTGGGTGCAATATAGTAACAGCAGTGCGTGAACCATCCAATAATGTCTTTTTTAGTTACAGCATCTAAGGCATTTGTAATGGCCTTATCTAGGTATTGAGCCGAGATACAAGTAAAAAACAGCAAGATGGTCTGAAAAGCCCTGCTGTATATAAGTTTGAACGTTTTTTAAGCGAAAGTAGGATTTTGCCTGAAGATACTTGCAGTTTGAGGGTCAATAATTGCTTTTCGCCAACCCAAGAGTTTAATAAATACTCTGTGGTAGAAGGCTAATATTTTGGGCTATAATCCTTTGCCTGTAATAGTTACAGACAATCCATTGCGAAGGATACTCAAAGTCCTTGCTGTAAAACCTGTAAATAAAATTAATAAATACTCTAGTTTTTGTAGCGATACATACCCAAGATTTACGTTATCCTGCCAATTTTACTTAAAAAATGGCTGAACCCTATATATAGTATCAGTTTCGAGACCATCTTGCAGGTTTTTACTTATATCTCGGCTCAATACCAACATCGTCTTTCCCGCAGCCGTAGTCGCGGGTCTCGCCACTGCCGAGGTCTTCCGCCGCAGCGGCTCGGTCTGGACTGCTGTCATTGTTCACGTCGTTTTCAACTTGCCCACAATTTCGGTGATGGTAGCTGCTGGCATGGGCTGATAGGACGGATCATCTGGAGGTTAAACCAATGGCAATTCTGAAACAATTCGGGATTTTATTTGTATTGGGCAGTGTGGGAATTGTGATGTACACGATCGCGTCTATTCCTTTAGTCGAGCAACAGTTAGCGAAACTGTCTCCAGAAACACTGGAAAAAGTGCCTCCACTGCGGATTTTAATGCTTCTGCAAGGACTACAGTATTCAATTCTACTGGCAATCAGCATTCTAATCGGAATTGGTTGTGCCTATCGTGTTGGATTACGCTCCCATTTGATTGATCATTGGGTGTTTCACATCGCTAAGTCTTCATCTTTTGCCGTTGAGATGCAATGGAGCTTGGGTGTAGGTGCAGCGACGGCGATCGTTCTCTTGTTGCTCGATCGGTTGATGCAACCTGTCCTACCTGAAGCGCTACAGGCATCCAATAACACAGAACCAAATTGGCTGAGTTCACTTACAGCAATGCTTTATGGCGGCATCACTGAGGAAATTTTGATGCGCTGGGGTTTAATGTCGCTGCTTGTTTGGATTGCGTGGAAAGGTCTAAAACAAGGCGTTACGTTGCCAGGTCAAGGGATTTACCAGGGTGCGATCGTTCTAGCCGCGTTGGTATTTGGACTACTACACCTGCCCGCAACTGCCGCGATCGTTCCCCTCACTCCAGTTGTGATTATTCGGGCGTTGTTACTGAATGGGATTGCTGGGATTGGGTTTGGCTGGCTCTTTTGGCAATATTCACTAGAAGCTGCAATGTTAGCCCATATCAGCTTTCATGCTTTTGCCTCTGTTCTTAGCGGTTTACTGGCAAGGTTGGCTTAAGTTTTGGAATAGATATCGTAGGGCTAGCACTGCCCACAAAGCTTTACCGTGAAAGGTTTTAAAAATGGTGGGCGATGCCCACTACTTGAATTGATGCTCAACTCTACAGTTTTAAGGTGGTAAATCAAATGATTCAGTGCAAAGATTTTGCGCCTCGGATTACTGAAGGGGGACCTTTCGGCGGAGCTTCCGATTATGAATCCTTCTCTGAGGTTGTGAGTGAGGTCAATCAGTGGATTGAAAATACAACGATACAGGTGATCAATGTTGAAACCGTTGTTTTACCAGATAGCTTGAAAAGCACAAGTGATGGTGTCTACGGCGTGACAGTCAGTAATGGGGTCTACCCAGTGATGATCAGCCAGGGCGTTACAGTCAATTGCTTTCAATGTGTGCGTGTGTGGTACAGAGAATAAGCTTCACCGGAGAAGAAATAATGAAACGATTTACCTTGTTTAGTTTCCTGTACCTCGCGCTGGGAGTTTGTCTGAGTGCGATCGCACTTGGATACCCAAACCTGCCTTCGGGTCTTCAAAGAAGCTTGTTCATCAGTGCAGGAACCTCCTACATTTTTTGTCTCCTCAGCACCTTCCCATTTTGGCGCGAGAGGACGATCCGCTTCTATCGCAGACGGAATTCAGCGGTAATTCTACCTTGGTTGGTGATGGGATTCTATATTGTTTGGATGATCTGGGAGGTTCAGAGTCAGAACTGGACGATGGAAGCCATTTTAGGAGCGTTTTCGCGGCTAATATTTGTCTTAGGGTTTGCAGAAATCATTGTGATTACATGGCAAGTGAATTCTGAACATTAGTGTCTAAATCGAATGGCACGCTCATTAAGACACAGCCCTTGCCCAGGCTGGGAACCTATTCTGGGAGGCTCTGCCTCTTCCCTCATGGTGGCAGAACCAACGATCGCCCTGGATTTACCCCTGAAAGTACTGGCATGGGAAGCGACTGACGGCAAGGTGTGGGTGAGTTACAACGATCCTAATTACTTAAAACAGCGATTTTCTCTCTCGGATGAGTTGGTGAAAAATATCGCTATCATTGCACCTTTAATCAATGAAGCATTTAGTTCCGTCGATCACAAATAAGTTGCAGAATTAGCATGCGATGGCGCAAAGCGCCCGCCCAAAAGGCGATCGCACCTTGGCGTTTTTGAAACAGCATTGTAGTAGCAATCGAGTAATGTCAAACTCATTAATTTTACAACACTCATGAAAATATTTGCGTTCCTCCTGGGGTTGCCATTGAGCGACAGAGCTATTAAAAGGTTGATTCAGGATATCTCCGAGGTGGCGAAGTTAAAATTCTCTTGCCATTGGCTACGGCATTCTCACGCGACAAGAGCAGTCGAGCATAAAAATGTTTTTGAGGTGCAAAACCAGTTGGGGCACAGTAAAACAGATACAACAAAGGCTTATGTCCGCACAAAAAAAGACGCGGGAACGGGTACAGTACTGCCGAGATTTTGATAGTAAGAATTTGGAACTGTATTGCAAAAATGGCTAGATTTATTTAAATAACACTAAAATCCTTGTAATTGCCATGAATCGCATTCTTACACCATCAGAACATTTGATGTGGTTGTCATACAAGAACAGCCCGGAAAATGTTACCTTGTCGGCAACTATTAAAGGGTCATTTACCATTGATTTATTAACTGAAGCTCTGGCTTGGCTACAACTAAGGCATTCTCGGTTAAAAGTAAAAATAGTCACTCTTCATCAAAATCAGCCGCAATTTTCCTTAGAAAATGTTCCGCCTATTCCACTGCGAATAATTGAGCGACAAGGAGAAGAACATTGGTGTCGGGAGATGGTAGAAGAATTACGTCACCCTTTGAGTTGGAGCGAAGAACCCCTGCTGCGCGTATTGTTGCTGCACTCATCTGATGTTTCTAACCTAATAATTACTTTTCATCATTGCATTGGCGATGGTTTATCAGGAGCTTATCTTATCCGAGATATCTTGCAATTTATTGGTGAACCAGACAACCCTCGTGAGCTTTTACCAGACTTACCTCCTGTTGATGAAATTATCCCTGATATTACAAAAAATTGGGTTGAGGAAGATTTAGATAATTCGAGAGAAGCGGAGTCTATATTAACAGCAATTTATCGAGATAATGATGGAGTAAATACTTCAGAAACTTTTCCACTTCGCTTATTTTCTTGGACGCTATCTTCTGCGGAAACTACCAAGCTTGTAGCTCGTTGTCGAGAAGAAAAAACTTCGATTCACGGTGCTTTATGTGCTGCATTTCTTTTAGCGATCGCTGCTGAAATAAAATCTCCTAACGAAATTATTCTTAGGTGTCATACACCAGTAAATATCCGCAAATATTTGACAATTAATGTTGGTAAAAATTTAGGAGAATACATTACTCGACCCGTTACCGCTCATCGATTAAGCCAGAAAACCGATTTTTGGGATTTAGCCCGTGAAGTTAAATATAAACTCAATCAAGTGGTAGCAGAGGGAAAGTTATTTGACGATGTACTAAAAGCAAGAGCCTTATTATCTAGTAACTCTAACAAAGGTGGGGAAACTTCAGATGCTAGAGATATAGGAGGAATGGATATTGCAATTACTAATTTGGGGAATTTAAATATTAAACAGCAGTTTGGAAAATTACAGCTACAGGAACTTTATTTGATGGCTACGGGGCCAAAATCTCTACCACTTTTAATAGGTGTAGCAACACTTCAAGAGAAGATGTGTTTTATTTGTCGTTACCAAGAGTCTCTTGTGCCTGGTACAAACGCCTACAACATAAAAAACATAGCTATGGAACAATTGCTTACACAGGGCGAACGCATCTAAATGTAGTACATATATACTTAAAGAAGCTTAATCGCTT
>NZ_CAWUDO010000216.1:0-4946 GCF_963920935.1 Nostoc sp. CCY 9925
TTGAGCAACTTTACTTTCCGTTACATACTTTGGTTTTTTTGCGCCATTCTACTTACTACTTCGCGTTCATGCTTGCGGTGTCTGTCGCACAGATTTACATATAGTTGATGGAGAATTGACGCACCCCAAACTACCACATGTCAATGCTTTTCCCTTAACTCAAGCGAATGAAGCTTTAGATGCGCTGCGTAGTGGTAAGATTGAAGGCTCGGCTGTTTTGGTAGTTGATTAGTACTCAGTCAAACAATTAGAGTGCGCCGGGTTCCGGTGATAGCGCAATACGGTTCAGTTGAGAAATTTATCGGTGGAGGTAGTAGGGGGAGCAGGGGGAGAGAAAAAAGCTTATCTGAACCGTATTGCCCCATATCCAACTATTCAACCCGCTTAACTTCAAATCCCCGCAAGCCTTCTGGTTCTTCGTACTCAACAGCAACCTCTTTGACTACAGCAGCAGGTGGTCCCGAGTGACACCAGCGAACCATCTCATCTACAATCTCTCGCGCCCCTTCAAAAACTGCTTCTACACTATTATCGGGAAGATTCCGCACCCAACCTGTTAATCCTAACTGGGTAGCTGTATCCACAGTGGCGTAGCGGTAGCCTACTCCTTGGACTCGGCCAGAAATGAATACATGGGCGCGGACGATCTTTGGCAGTGCTGTGGAATTCTGCATAGACTGGTCTGTTCTTGACGATTTCCACATAATACCTGTCGAACTCACGTCACGTTAATTCAGAATTCAGAATTCTGCTTTATCTCCCGTGCCCCAGCTTGGGTTAAGTAAATTTATCTGTTAAGGCAGGCAGGGGAGGCAGGGGAGGCAGGGGGGGAGAAAAAAGCTTAACTGAACGTTATTGCCCAATACTCTTCATTTGACAAATTCTGGTAGTTCTATCCAAAAACGGCTACCTTGGGAGACTTCTGATTCCATACCTACCTGTCCGCCCATGCGTTCGATGCCTTTACGCACGATCGCTAGTCCGATTCCTGTGCCAGGGTAGGCTTCAATGCTGTGTAGACGCTCGAAAACACCAAAAATCCGCTCCCAATGCTGCGGTGAGATACCTATGCCATTGTCTTCTACCCATAGACGCACGCAGTGTTCGCGGTGTTCTGTCCATATTCTGACTTGGGGTTGAATTCCTGGAGCTACAAACTTGATGGCGTTGGTGATTAAATTCGTGATAATCTGCTCCACAGTGCGGTAGTTTCCCACAATTTCCAGCAGAGGTTCTGCAATTGTCACTTGCGCTTGCTTTTCTTCCAGGGATACCTCTAATTGCGTCAGCACTTGCTTGACTAGTGAGTTGAGGTTAATTGGTTGCAGTGGCAAATCAATGCGACTCAAGCGGCTGTATTCTAATAAGTCTATCAACAGGTTGTCCATCCGCTCGACGTTACTGGCGATGCGATAAAGTAAATCTTGCCCGCCTGAATTCAATACGGTATCGTAGTCTTCTAAGAGAATAGTGGCAAATCCCCGAATAGCACGCAGAGGTTCTTGCAAGTCGTGGGAGATGGAGTAAGCAAAGGCTTCTAAGGCACTATTGGCTTCTTCAAGCTGTTGTGTGCGGTTGTGAACTAGTTGTTCGAGTTGTTCGGTGTAGCGCTGTAATTGTTCGCGCAAGCGGGATTGCTGAATGGCGATCGCTAACTGATTTGCCACCTCACGAGCAATTTCCACATCTTCGTCAGTTAATGACCACGGTTGAGTTACTCCCACATTCAAAGAACCGATTAGCTGTTGTTGAGCAATCACAGGTACATTCATAATTAAGCGAATGCCTTGGTCGAACAGCTGTTGTTGAACCCGATAGGGTCTTGGATGTTCGGCCAAGTTTTCAATCATCATCACTTGGTTTTGTTGTAAGTTGTCAATGTTGCCAAAATCATGTAATGAGAAAGTTTCGCCGATGGCACAGCCAATGCGATCGCTAGACTCAACAGCTAACACAGTGGCTTGTTGCTGTTCCCAATCAAACAACGTCACATCCATTAATTGACAGGGAAGTAAGGGATAAGTCGCAGCTAGAGCCGCTTCAGCAATTCCTTTGGGAGAAATTGCCCCCAAAATTGAGCGATCTAACTCCTGGAGAGTTTGTAATCTTGTCGCATAGCGCTTCAGTGCTTCTTCTGAGCGTTTGCGCCCGGTAATGTCTTCCACTAGCCCATCAATCACCTCGTCTCCATTAGTAATATTGAGAGTTTCATTTACTGATACCCATATATAACTACCATCTTTTCTACGTATCCTTAATTCCCGTTCTCGTCTTTTGTGTGGTGTGATATCTCCCGATCTGGAAAAAATCTCATTAAAGTTATTATTAAACCGAATTTCTTCTAGAGAATCAAGTCTCAAAAGGCTGAGAAATGCACTGTTAACTTCTAATAGGCGTCCGTCGGGAATTGCCCGAAATACACCGACATTTAATTGATTGAGTAAAGATTGCAGACGATTCTCTAAAAAGCTAGCTCTACGGCGAGTTTCGTTGCGTTCTAAGACAGACCTGACTGTTGCAGATAAACGAACTAAGTGCTTAGGTGACTTGAGGATGTAATCATCGAGTCCACTTTTCATTGCCTCAACGGCTATTTCCTGATTGCCTGTATTAGTAAACATAATCACAGGGCGATCGGGGTAGCGGTTCTTAAGGAGATGTAATATTTCTAACCCATTGTTCCAACGGAGTTGATAATCGGTGATTGTCAGATCGAAGCGACCTGCTGCCAGTGCTTGCTCAAACTTTTCTGGTTCACCCACTTCTTCTATTTCTACACCAGGAAATTCCCGCCGCATCTGTCGAATAATCATGAAACGGTCATTTGGATTGTCGTCAATAATCAGAATGTGCATGAGAAGCCAAAATTGATGCTTGAGAAGCTCTAAGTGCAGAATCCTTGCTTGCAACTTTTGTAATATCTGTTGGCAATGTAAGGCGTAATTTTAAATCTTTCCGTGTCGTACTCTCGGCGAGAACATACACTAGCGATCGTTGAATTTTTTCATGAATTAGGAATTAATGAACCTTTTCTAGGCTAAACCATTAGTCAGTGTAAACCAACGGCTGTTGATTTAAATTCAGCCAGTAGGCATCAAGTAACTTTATCATTGCAGTTAAGTCACTAAATGCTACAGGTTTAATTAAGTAGGAGTTGACACCCAAATCATAAGCTTTATGAACATCTATTGTTTCTTTAGAAGTTGTCAACACAATGACTGGTAAGCGTCTGAGTTCAGGTTGTTGCTTGAGCCACTCCAAAACCTCAAATCCAGATTTGCGCGGCATTTTTAGGTCTAACAAAAATAGTATCGGTAGAGGGTAGCGTTCTCGGTCAGCATATTCTCCTTCACCACACAGGTAAGAAATAGCAGCTTCTCCATTGCTGACAACTTGTAGGGGTTGCATCAAATTAGCTTTGCGTAAAGCGCGACGAATTAACAGGACTTGATCGGGGTCATCTTCTGCTAGTAAGATTGTCTGCTGCTGTGTGTTCATATTTTGATCGAAAGTTTTTCTAGTTCAATCCAAAAGCGGCTGCCTTGACCTACTATAGACTCTACACCGACCTGCCCCCGCATACGCTCAACACCTTTGCGGACAATGGCTAAACCAATGCCGGAACCGGGATAACTTTCTTGAGTATGTAATCTTTCAAATACGTTAAAAATTCGCTGCTGATGTTCTGGTGCAATGCCAATACCGTTATCTTCTACCCAGAGGCGAATGGAGGACGCTCTTAAAGAGGATGGGGGGACGCGGGGACACGGGGACACGGAGAGAGTATTTGATAATTTCTGTGCGTCGCCGTGTCTCACACTCCCTGCGTCCTCCCCTACGATTTCTGCCCATATCCGAATTTCGGGTTGTTTGTTATCAGGGACAAATTTGATTGCATTACTCAATAGGTTTACGAGTACTTGGATTAGAATTGTGCGATGGCCTGTAACTTCTGGAAGCGGTAGCTCTATGTTCACCTGAGCTTGTCGCGATCGCAATTCTACTTCTAGTTGGTTGATAGCTTCTGTAACAATGTCTGTTAAGTTAATTACACGTAGATTAATTTCTACTTGACTCAGGCGCGAGTAGTCGAGCAAGTCTTGAATTAGCCCATCCATCCGTTCGGCAGAAGCGACAATCCGCTGAATATAATCTTGTCCATTGCTGTCTAATCGATCGCTATAATCTTCCTGTAGTGCTTGAGCTAAACCTTGCATTGACCGCAAAGGAGAACGTAAGTCATGGGAGACTGAATAAGCAAAGGTTTCAAGTTCTTTGTTGGCTTCGACTAAGGCAGATGTCCGCTCGGTGACTCGTTGTTCTAGTTCATTGGCATAGTTCTGCACCGCCTCTGCCATTTCACGATAGCGAGTTTCACTTTCTCGCAGCTTTAACTCTGTGCGTCTCCAAGCTGCATTTAACTCGCTACTTAGCACCGATACAATCACAAATAATCCCAGGCGGATAAAGGCATCGAGCGTTAAAATACTCAGTGAATAAGTTGGTTTTAAAAAAAAGAAAGCGATGGCTAAGGTACACAGGAAAGTTGCGAATAAACCTGAGCCGCGAGTCCCGTACCACGAACTCAGCACCACAGCTGCAAAAAATACTGAAAAAGTAATATTCTCTAACAGTGGCGATACAAGTAAAGAAAATAACAGTGCTAAACTGCTGACGAGTACAGCGATACTGTAACTTTTTTGCCAGGAGTGATTTCTACTCTGCATTAGTGAACTTCAGCTGAAATTTGCTGTTATATAGAGCTTCTCGCTTGGGTGAAGTACACTTTTGACCTGCGCCTTTGTTGTATTGACCTGCAACTTTGTTGTATTGACCTGCAACTTTGTTGCATCGACCTGCACCTTTGTTACATCGACCTGCACCTTTGTTACATCGACCTGCACCTTTGTTGCATCGACCTGCACCTTTGTTGCATCGACCTGCAC
>NZ_CAWUDO010000217.1:0-4881 GCF_963920935.1 Nostoc sp. CCY 9925
ACCTTTTCCCCAAATCCAATGCCGAGTTAAAAATGCACAAAGCGAGCAGTATTGGAGGGGCTTTTTATTAACGTTGCTACATTTGTAGGGACGCATAGCTAGCTGTGCGCCCCTACAAATGTACTTAATTAAGGCGAATGATTGCACCTCTGACTGTAATATTACCGTTGGCTTTAATGTCTATATTTCCAAGAGCATCTAATGAGAGATTACCTTTTGATTTCACTGAAACAGATTTACTAGCGTCGTTCATTTCGATTTGATGACGGCCTGTGGTTTCAATGGAAATAGATTTACTTCTATCGTCCATTTTGATTGTATGACCGCCTGCGGTTTTAATTTCGATATGGCGATCGCTATCATTGAGATACATTTTGTGACCAGCTTTAGTTTCTACGCGAATACCTGTTTTACTGCTGGCTTTGTCTTCTTCGACAAACTGTAGAACATGTCCAACACGAGTTTTAATAGTGCGTAATCTGACACCCTTGTTACCAACTGAGTCATCTACTTTTTCTGGTGGTGCGTCTTTACCATTCCATACGCCACCAATGACGTAGGGACGGTGGATATCGCCATGTTCAAAACCTACTAATACTTCATCGTTGACTTCTGGTAAACAATCGAAACCTCTGTTTGGGCCTGCACCCAAAGCTACAATTCTCGCCCACTCGCTTTCATGGTCTTCGGTCATCGTTGGGAACTTGACTTTTACTCTACCCCATTTCTCTGGGTCTTTGTTATTAGTCACAATTCCGACTAATAAAGTCTCAGATGGCTGTAAATGTTTTTTCGTTGATAGAGTTGTGAATAAGTTACCAGCACGTAAGCCTCGGATGCTGAAATCAGTTTCATAAACCCGCCCGTTGTAGAAATGACGTGTTTCTGTGACATAATATTGACCATTATGGCGATCGCCTAAATCTTGAAGACGAATCACCCGCCTCGGTCGAATCTCAGGATTTCCAAATGCTTTAGCATCTGCGTAAACAAATTCTCCTCCCAATTCATCACACAAAGCCTGAGCCATCACATCTGCTTGTTTTTTAGTAGCAACAGGTTTATCTACAACAATCATTTTGGGAGCTTGAAGATTGCGAAATGCTTTACTGGTGCTACTTCCTAGCTTATTACCTGTCTGAGTAATTTGCTTTTCTTTGTTGGCTGTTGAGCTAATCAATTTTTTTTGGCTATAGTCCCAACCGCGTACTTCCACAGAACTTACTTGCTCAGCACTAGTGACACGGGTACTAAATTTACTAATATCAACTAGCCATTTCAAATCTAAAGAGGCCTGACTTTCTGGCTTGCAAAAATTTATCTTATCTTCTGTAATAAATAAATCAAAACCAATACGTGCAGCCCTTTCTTGCAAAAACTCCATATTGGTTTGATTTTCTTGAAAGACATATTTGTGGACTTCGCCACTTGGGTCTATTATTCCAATTTTGATACCTACTTCTTTAGCAATTTTTTCTACTATTTTGCTATCAGTTGTATTTAAAAAAGAGCGATTATAACGTCCTCTGTGAAGACGATGAGAAAAATCATAGCCGCGAATAATTATATTAGCTTCAGATTTTTCATTGAAGTGAACTTCCAGACCTGTAACCTCACCTTCAACAAGTATTTTTGTTTTTTCATTTCTAAAATTCTGATCTTGAGTAGTACTCGATTTGAAGCCTAAGGTTACTTTCTTCCCAATTTGAAAAACCTGTTCGTGTCGCCAAGGTTGATTTTGTGGACGGTCAGATGTGGGAATATAACTATTATGTATCACCAGCGTAAACATTGCTGGCAAATGTAAACTTTCTTCTACAGTCATTTGCAGCAAATCTTTAAGTAATTCAGGAGAAGCGGGTTGTCCTTCTATCTCAAGTAAAGGGTCGCTTAGATAAAGGTTGGCGTTGGGCATAAGCTTCAATTTATAAATATTAAGTATTTTACTTAAGTCAGAATTTATTTTGTAATAATTTCTCGCTCATAATTAATTTAGTATGGTTGGTAGAATTATTACTCAAAAATTATCCTGTTTTTAAATATTTTGAGTTCTAACTACTTTTTCGTCACCTTTTTATCTGGTTTGCGGTCTGGCCCTTTAGATTTAGATTCTTTTCCCCCAGGAAGGTTATTTTTATCTACTTCTTGCAAGTCTATATCTACCATTGCTCTAACTGGTGTGCCATCACTTAGAAACATATTTAACGTGTAAGTTAGTTTGGTAATTACACAATAAAAATACTCATTTCCCCATGTTAATATGTAAACAGGTGGACGCTTGTCACGCGCTCCTTTAATTGTTTCTACGCCTTTTTTAATTTTGTCTACATACTTTTTCATTACCGATTCTTTAGTTTCATAAGTATCAAATAATAGCTGTTTGAGTGAAAACGTGTAAGGTTTAACTCCAGAAAAGTTAACCTTTGGCAAAAGTTCTGTACCTCTATTCCCATCATTACTTTTCCACTCAACAGACCGGCTAAAACTAATTTCTGTCGGATTAAACATTAATTCAATATCGTCAGATTCACCGTTATAAGCCATAAGTTTGGCTTTCTCAAGTTGTGGTTTGCGCTTTTGCGTAACAATAATTGCTGGGGTTGCCATTTGAGTATTTCTCCTCAATTTATTGAATAAAATGTATCAAGATAAACGACCTAAATAACCACCATGACGTTCTCGTTCAATTTCCAGACGTTGGCGTAATCTACTATAAATTTCACGGGCTAAAGCTTCAAGGTCGGCTGTATCATCTTTGTTATCTTCTTCGTTTTTTTCAGAGGTGTTTTGTACTGTTTCTGTTACTGATCCTGTGTTTCCAGATGTGGATGCAGTGACTTCTCCACCTTCAGCAAAGCCTCTAGTTGCAGCAGGGTGTTTAGCGAAAATTTGTGATGATTCTGATGATGTATAAACATCACCAAACTCGGAATTTTGACTATTAGATTCTCCACCGCTGAAGAAGCTTGTGAATTCATCATTATTGCCATTGAATAATTCTTGGACAGTTGACCATTCAGAAGGTGTATCTGACCATTGGGAAGGTGTGTTAGTGGTAGAATTTGCTTTTCTAAAAATCAAGGGAGGCGATGAATATTGCGGTGAAGTAACGAGTGCATCAGTCGTCTTATTTTGAACAGTATTAAGTTGGGGAGAATTGAGTACCGAAAGTTTCTGTTTTCCAATATTCGACGCCAAGGAAGAAGGAATTAAAGAATTAGATTCTTGAGGTTTGAGTTGTAAGGAAGTGTCTGGAAAAGAATCGACTTTAGTCGAACTCTGTGGAGAAGTTGTTTTTTCTGGTTCTTTGGCATTGGGTACCTCTAAGCTTGGAAGAATAATATTGTCCGGTGTCCCGCCGCTGTTGATGTGCTGTAGTAGAGGTAGATTTTTCTGTGCATCCCTGGTATTAATGACAAACTCTCCAGGTGTCAGCATTGCAGGTACGGTATCCGACGGTGCTATGTGCTGATTATTTTTCAACTGAGAGTCTGTTACTTGACCACCAGTAGCATAACCTTTAGGTGCTGCCAAATTTTGAATAGTCGTGTTTTGTTCAACTTCAGGTGGTGTGCTGACTTTATTTGGTGAAAAATTTAGTTTTTCTGGGAGATTTTGGTGATCTGAGGTATCAATAAAGGTTAAAATTTCAGAGTTGTTAGAATTGGCGATCGCACTTAATAATTCTGACTCTACTATTTGTTCATTATCAACTATTTTTCGGGAAATACTCGATTTTTCCCCAATATTTGATGACACATCAGTAACTTTTGGTTCTTCAACAATTTCCGGCGATATGTTGCTAACTTTTGGTGCTTCAATAATCTCAGGCAATATGTTGCTAACTTTTGGTGCTTCAATAATTTCCCGCGATATATTGTTAATGTTTTGTGCTTCAACAATTTCAGAGGATATATTGCTAACCTTTGGTTCTTCAACAATCTCAGGCAATATGTTGCTAAGTTTTGCTTCTTCAACAATTTCAGACGATATGTTGCTAACCTTTGGTTCTTCAACAATTTGATCTGCTGCTAAAATCTGCTGATTTTCTATAGACTCGCTGATAGTATTATCAAAATTGCGATCGCGTTGCAGTGAAATTACATTTGTTGGGACATCTGAGACATTAACCGCCACAGTAGATTGTGACTCTGAATTTACTAACTTTTCATTGTTATCAGAGTCGCTAATAAAATTAGATGTGTCTCGAATATTAGCTGAGGTAGGCGTTAATTGAACAGGCTCAGATGCTAAAGATTCAGTTGTAAAACTAGAATCAATTTCTTGTTGCATGACAATAGGACTTTTTGCAATTGAAGATTCATAATTATCTCCAAAAACAGGCGGTATAGACACATAGCTGTGCGTCCCTACAGTATTTTCATCATTCGTTAAAGGATGAAGTAAAGTAGGTGTGTCATCAACACTAGGTGAAGTAACTGCTGATGATAAAGGTAAATTTTCTAAGTAATTATCAGCGATAAAATTAGCTGTGTCAAAATTAATCGTAGTTTTTTCTGAAATTGAATCTGGCTCAATGCCTCTAATTGCCTCTAAATTCTTATTTGTATTTAGCGGTTCTTGTTCAGATGATGAAGGTTTGGAGATTGCTGATATTTCTTTTTTTTGGATTACATTTGTCGAAGAAACGGTGTTTTGATTATCAACTTGAGAAGGAAATTCATCTGTTTCAATAACTTCTTGTAGTGGCGTTGAGCTAGCTGAGATATCTGGAATCTCACGTTTTTGTAATGATTGGGTAGTTTCAATAACTTCTTGTAGCGGCGTTGTACTAACTGAGATATCTGGAATCTCACGTTTTTGTAATGATTGGGTAGTTTCAATATCTTGTTGTAGTGGCGTTTCGCTAACTGAGATATC
>NZ_CAWUDO010000218.1:0-4749 GCF_963920935.1 Nostoc sp. CCY 9925
AGAAACGAGCCGCACCATTACTGTCTGTGTTGCGTTCAAAATGATTTCCAGCACGGAAAGCAGATTCACCGATTGTATATGCTGTTCCATTAAATTCTACGCGTCCGGGAACGTCTTCCATATCTGCTGTGGAAATGTAGCTGGGGACTCTCACCACATCAAAGCCATCGACTAAAAGTTTTAGGCTACCGTAGCCATTGTCAAAGCCTGCCGGAAAAATTTTTTGCAGTGCATGGATGTTTGTCATTGGTGTTAATTGTGGCATAAAATCAGGACTTTTTGAGGATACCCTAAATGGTAGTTAATTGTAACCCATATAGCTCCCATTTAGTACCCATGACTTTACATGATATATTTGGGTACTATATAACCCCTATTTAGCTCCTATCTGGAATTTTTAATTTTTTAGCTTGTTTACTTATTTTTGGGATTTTGGAAAATAGATGAATAAAGGTAAAGATTAACTAATCTATAAATTCTAATCGCATAGCCCAATATTATTGGTTTAAGCTATTGACCTGGCAGACAGCAGTTTAGACTTAGCTGCAAAATCAATTCACTGACCAATATATCCAACATCACCCATTCTCAAGGTTTTAATGCCTCTGAGCAAAACAGGGTGCAGGGTGTTGAGTGGGGAGTGTGGGGAGTGTGGGGGGAGAGATGAGGAGATGGAGGAGTGTGGGAGGAAAGATTTCTTCCCCATCTTTCCACACCTCCCACACCCTGCCCTGACGAGGTTTCAGCTTTTCTTAGTGGCATTCGGTTCAAGCCCTCATTGGTTTTTCTCTATACTTTACACCCACTCAGCCCACACCTAACTTGTTGACTTTGAGCAAAGAAACAAGTACACATATTACTGCTGGTCTAGATGTAGATAAAGAGTGTACGATTTAAAATCGAATTAAATCCTGATGTCCTTCTAAGAATCCTCATGTCATCTACCTTCCCTTTTCCTGAGAAGCCGAAAGTCCATCAATCGTCCCAGACGCAACCTGTCCCAGCAAACTTAGCTCAAATTAAGCCAAAAACTCATACAAAGGAAGAACTTTCGATAACCAAAGGTGAGGTAGTTACTTCAGAATCAGCCCCAATTGATGAGCAGATTAATCTTGATGTCGAGTCGCAAATAGATGATATCGAAACATCAGAAGCAATATTTCAGGCTGTTGGCATAATTACTGGGGAGGTCAAATTTAGTGAGGATGGTAAAAGCACAGTTACTATTGGCCACCATGAATACGACTTGTTGTATGCGCGTCATAAATTGAAAGTATTTCAGGCACTCAAGCGAGAAATAGAAAATAGTGGTAATTCTTTTCAACGTTTAGTAGTGTATCCCCAGGTAACTCACTTCCCGAAAAAAGAGCAGCCGCATCGTATGGCTTTTCAGTTAGTGGGTTTTGACAAGGGATTGTTTAAAGAAACTATTTCTGATGAATTAGAAGACTTAGAGTTTAAGCTATCAGGATTGTGGCAGTTTATTCCGGTCTGCTCAACGCCGTGTATCTCAGTGTTCCGAAATTTTAGCAGCCAAAGGCTGGAATATATTAAACAAGCACTGCCAGCCCAAAAGGTAAGATACATGAAAGCCAGCCATATACCGATGCTGTGGAAGGATGCACCAGTTAAACCCTTCAGATTTAACCCCAAAGTGGCAAAAGACGAGCAAGGCAAAAGAGCATTTGTGTCTTTAAAGTCTAAATTTTTGCCTGGGCGGGATGTGTTCGGTTTTGTAGCACTGACAGCACCACCTCAAGAAACTGCACCCCGTTACTTGAAAGCTTCTAAAAAAGATAAAGCCACAGTGCAGCAAGAGGCGAAGCAGAATCAGCCCAAACAGCAGCGTCCATCTAAAAAGAATAAATTAACTGACGCTACAGAGTTTCGCAATCCTCAGACTAAACCAATACTCAAGAAAAGATCTTAAGCAAGTGAGGCAACAAACAAGGGAGTATATATAACGAAGGTACTGATAGCAAAGCTGTTAAAGTTTACAAACTAGTCTGTTTAGTTATTGTCAAGTATAACTATAGTGGCTTAGGGGCTAGTAGACACTTACTCCAATAATGCTTCAATCTGTTCTAATAACTTCTCTAAAGTTTTAGCTTTTTTAGAATCTTCCCAAACTTTAGCTTGTTTAACTCGCTGATAGGTTTCTTTCATTCGATTAGGAAGAGTATGAGACTGAAAAGGCTTAAGAGGCTGATTTGCTTTAATGTAATTTTTGATGTCTCGTACTGACAGGTTACGTTGAAGAGTTTCTGCTAATAGCTTTTGCCGCTGATTTTCATCTTTGATCTGAGCTATGATACGGGCTTTAGTATATTCGATTTCTCCTCGACGTAAAGTTTCCAAAACATCTTGAGGCAAATTTAATAATGGTAAGCGATGACTACGAAAGCTATCTGGAGTAAGTCGTCCTAATACTGTAAAAATATGTTCTACGGTTTCCCATTGACTACGAACAACGTTGTCCGTAATTTCGGTTTTTTGTTTTTGGCAGTTGGAAATATGATGAAGTAAAGAAATTACTTCTTTTTGGGAACATTCCAAGCGGATAGAGAGCAGTTGTAAAATTGCTTCGGTTTCTTCAACTGGATTTAAATCTTCTCTTTGTAGATTTTCTAGCAGTGCGACTTGGAAAGCATCTTGATCGTTAAGAGAACGGATAAGAACTGGAACTTCCCTTATGCCCAGTATTTGGGCTGCTCGGTAACGGCGTTCCCCAGCTATAAGTTCGTAATTGCCAGATTCTAGAGGTCGAACAAGCAATGGTTGCAGGATACCATGTTCACGAATAGAAGTAACCAAGCTTTCCATTGCTGAATTTGAAAAATAACGTCGAGGTTGATACTCGGATACTTGTATTTGACTAACTAATAAATAGTGTTCAATCGAATTATCTAGTGGAACTTGAGAGCTATTAGTCACACCTACTAAGTCAAGAAATTGCTTAGTTTTGTTAGGAAAATTTATTTCATCTGCCATTGACACGCGACGTTTAGCCATATTAGATCTGCTCTGTCATTTCTTTCACAACTGCTTGATAAGGTTCAATTAATTTTTTTTCTGTAGTGTATCTATGAATTGGTTCACGGGCTAAGTTTGATTCAGGAAACTGAACAGATTTAGGAACTGGCTCAAAAATTTTGATACCAGGTAATTTAGTTTGAAGAGTTTTGAGAGCATCTTGTGTAGTAAGTGTACGGTCTGCCATTGTAGGCAAGACTCCCAAAATTTGCAAATTAGGATGAGTATCTTCATCTCGAAGACTTTCAATAGTCTCCAATAATTGACGTAAGCCCTCTAAAGCAAAAAATTGACATTGAACAGGAATTAAGACTGCATCCGCTGCCATTAGTGCATTTAAAGTAAGCATACCCAAGCTGGGAGGACAATCAATTAAAATATGAACAAATTCTTGACGTAGAGGATTTAACTTCTTTCTAAGAATTCGGCTATTATCTGCTAAGTGCAAAATTTGCTTTTCTCCCGATGCTAAAGAAATGTCAGCCGGAATCAGCTTTATACCATATTTAGTTTCAACAATTGCTGCCGCTGCACTCTGTTGACGATCTACAAGTACCTCATAGGAAGTCTTCTGACCAGGCTGAATTTGAATTCCTAACCCTGTAGTTAGATTCCCTTGTGGATCAAAATCAACAGCAAGGCAAGAGGAAGTTTCTGCAAGCAATCCACCTAAAGCAATAGTTGAGGTTGTCTTAGCTACCCCACCCTTTTGATTAGTTATTGCAATAATCATATTTTGTTAGTATTACGCTGCAATTTTTCCTATAAAATATACCAGTTTAATGAAACAAAAAAAATTACAGGATAAGTTAGTTTCGAGCAAACGGGTTATACCCATATCAAAGCTAGAGGCTTCCTTCCAACCTGAGGAGGTTCGGTCGCAAAGGTAGTATTTAGCCTATGCTTTAATATAGCTTTCTGAATAGGTTCACGTAACCTTTGAGCCTTTACACAATTTCAATTAGCGATCGCAGCAATTGAAGGTTAACAAAATACTGACTAATAGTACAAATGTTCTATTAACTGTTAGAATCGCTCAAAGCAAATTACACTCAATGCTTCTGGGATGCAATTGTCCAGAAGCATTTTGCTTATAGCCAGAAATCGCCTCACGAAGAAGACTTCTGAAAATCAACATCACTTTTATAGACCTTAGCCCTGGGCTTACCTTTCTTGGCAGGTGCAGCTATAGAAGACTTCTTAGGCGGCCCTGGAGGACGACAGGTTTCGCAGTACAGGGGGCGTGGGCCATACGTCTCACGAGAAGTTGAGAGATCGCACTGCTTACAGACGAAGTTAAAAATGCGTGTGTGTATCTGACGTTTGTGCGCTCTGACGGTGTACTCTTTGACTTGAATTTCTTTGCTAGGCATTGTTTAGCTGACTGCGGCTTTAATAATTGAACGTAGTTAACCGCTTGACTTGAATCTTAGCCTTTTCAACTCTACTTTTAAGCCTTTAGGTCGAGTTTTCACTACAGCTTTGTAGGGCAATTTCTACCTTGGGCTACGCCAAATTTTTCACGAATATCAAGCTTGTACAAATTCAATTCTCTACGCCTAGAATTTGTGCCTAAATCTTTTACTACTTCCTAAATTTCTCAAAAGCGTGCAGTTAAAACGCTTCGCTAGTTGTCACTGAAAACTCTCTCGTACTTTAGGAGGGAGCAACGCGATTTTGTGAGGTTGGGTGAAAAAGGTGCGATCGCTAACAACT
>NZ_CAWUDO010000219.1:0-4304 GCF_963920935.1 Nostoc sp. CCY 9925
CGTATTCATCCCGTTTCTACAGGCATTGAACCCTCGTAAATTGGCTAAGGTATTGGTAGAGAATTGAATTTGCACAAGTCTGATGCTCCCTGGAAATTTGGCGTAGCCCAAGGGAGAGAATGCTCGATAAATCTGTAGTGATAACGCGGCAAATAGGCTAAAAAATCTGATGAGAAAGGCTAAGATTCAGATTGGTGGTTAACAACTTTCAACCATTAAGCCGCAGTAAGTTAAACAATGCCTAGCAAAGAAATTCAAGTCCGAGAGTACACCGTCAGAGCGCATAAACGGCAAATCCACACACGCGTTTTTAATTTTGTTTGTAAGCAGTGCGATCGATCAACTTCTCGTGAGACGTATGGGCCACGACCTCTGTACTGCGAAACCTGTCGTCCTCTAGGGCCACCGAAGAAGTCTAAAGTGACTGCACCAGCTAAGAAAGGTAAGCCCAGGGCTAAGGTCTATAAAAGTGATGTGGATTTTCAGAAGTCGTCGTGAAGCGATCGCTGACTATAAACAAAATGCTTCTGGACAATTGCATACTAGAAGCATCGAGTGTAATTTGCTTGAAAGGGGGATTTTCCCCGTTGACCGAACAATTGTACTATAAGAGGAGTTCAAAACTTTCTATTGGGAATCTAAAATCATAACGATGACATAAACTTGCTCCTAAATCTTTGTGTTTGAGCGAGTAGAAATTCTCAACCTATCTTAGTGATGCAACAGCAACAGACAATCCAAACCTATCTTCAAGCCATCGAAATTTACAATGCTGCTTTGAGGTTTGCCCCCCAAAATTGGAAAATTCTCAAGCGCAAGGCTAGGGCTTGCGATCAGCTATCCCAACTATATTCTCAGCAACAGCAATACCAACATGCTATCGATACTTTAAAGCAAGCTGTTGCTGGATATGAGATGGAGTTTTCTCAAACTCTAAATGATGCCTTAAATATTAGCTATCTGGGAATGCTCATTGAACGATTAGCCGAGCTACAGGTAAGCCAAAAACAGTATGCACAAGCATTTGATTCTTACCAACAAGCGATTTCCATCTATGAGGCTGCGATCGCACTTTCCGTAGATGATTCTGGTAATCATGCGCTCAAAGCTGGTGCATTAACATCATTAGCTGATTTACAATTACTTCAATCACAGTACACACAAGCTCTCTCTAACTATCAACAGGCTGTGGATTGCTACAATACTTCACTATTGCTCAAGCCATTAAAAGGCGTTGAACTAGATCGGGCGGTGACTTTACAAAAATTGGGCAATTGTTTTTGTCAGTTATCGCAAAATTCTCAAGCACTTGAGTGTTACCAAAGTGCAAAGAAAGTGTTTATTCAACTACCTCCAGGCAATAGGCATCTTCGCTGTTTAACTCAACAGATAGAACGACTGAGTAATACTGATTAAATGATTTAGTGAGTATCTGAAGGCATTGTTTGTGCTGAAAAATAATGAATGTAATTTTTTGTCAATGCGTAAGTCATAGAAAAATTACAACTTATTGAGCCAAGTTGGCTTTAGCAGTTTCTGATAGGACGACATTAATTTATTAAAGCGTCAAATAATGTATTAACAGGCACTAGTAAAAACTAATCAATTATTTATGTTTGAGTAATTCTTCAACTTCTGCTAATTTTTGGCGTAATAGTTGTTGAAACTCTATTAATTGAGATGGCTCTGCATTCTTTAGCGATTCTACAGAAACTTTTTGTAGACGATGAGATGTTTGTATTAATGCTTTATTAACAGTTGTCGGTTTAAAAGCTTGTATTTGAGATGCTACTACTTCAGCTACTAATTTTCTTGTAGCAATAACAGATAGTTTTTCCTCGATCACTTTATGCGTAGTTTGTTCTCTAATTAATTTTGCTTTATCTTCAGTTAGCCCTAAATTTTTTGCAGAAAGTTTATGCAATGCCAGTGCGTGAACACCTTTAAGTCCACTTCTTATAGCAACTTTTAAGTCCTCTGGTAAGGCTAGCATAGGAAAAACATTGGCATCAATTGAAGCTGGATTTAACTGTAAGTCTAGTAATATTCTTAACACTGCCTTTTCTGATTCACTTAAATCTAAAATTTCTAGTGCTTGCTCTTGTTCTGTTGCACTAGCTGTAATTATGTCTACAACCGACTGTATTCGCTTTTGTGCATTTAAACGCCGTATAACTGTTGAAAGAATACGTGGAACATCTTGTAAATTTAATCCAGTAACTGTAGATAATTCGCGTACTATTGCCTCGGCTTTATCAAGAGGATTAAGATCCTCTCGATGAAGAGAAGTTAGCAGAGCTTTGCGATGTAAACTTAAGGGTTCTGAGATTACAACTGCTTGTATTGTTGTCCAGCCTAGAACTTTAGCACTGCGCCAGCGGCGCTCTCCATCAAATATCAATAAATGATTAGCTCTTTGAATTAAAATAATTGGTTGTAACTGTCCATCGCTTCTAAGAGAGCGAGACATTGATTTAATACTTTCTTCTAGAAATGTTTGTCTAGGTTGTTCAGAATTTGGCTGAATTTGTTCGAGAGGAATTGTTAGTACTCCTGATTGAGACTGAAGTTGTTTTCGCAATTCTTCAAGTTGTGCTTCTAAATGCGTAGAATTTTGTGAACGCAGTTCTTCAATATCTGCTCTTAATCGCTGTATTTCTTCCTCTGCTTGAGATAACTGCTGAGATTGTTTAGCACCTGAAAAATAATTTGTAAGATTAGTACTATTACGAGCGCACATGATTATTTACTCTTTTTATTTGTTTTAGGCTTTCCAATTAGATTTACAAGATAAGAACTAACCTCCTTAAAATCATCTTTGGCTGGATGTCCAGGACGATAAATATGTAATGGTAACCCTTGACCACTAGCATTGACAAATTCTGCGCTATCTCTAACTGGCAGAAAAGCCCGAATTTTCATTTCTTTTAAGTGTTCAGGTAATGCCGCAAGCATTTGTCGATGGGTACTTCTCCTTGCATCATATTGATTAGGTACAAAACCTAGAATTTCTGGAGCAGGGTTTAAACGCAAGTGCTTGCAATGGTAGTAGTACCACTCTAATAAATGTGCGGCCCCTTGAATTGATTTTGGTTCTAACTGTACAGGAATAATCATGTGTGTAGAAGCCGCTAAAGCTATTAAAGGTAATGGGCCTAAAGTAGCTGGGCAATCAAAAATAATTACATCATGCATTAAGGGATAATCAGTTAAACAATCTGCTAATAGGTAGGCTCCCCGTTTATGAAGAACAAGTTCATCTGCTGTTTGAGTTAATATCATTCCTCCCTGGCATACAGAAACTTTGTTAGTGTACTGACTCCAACATGGGGTTAATGGCCAAGCACCATCGAATTTATCTTTAAGAACCGCTGCTAAGGTTTGTTCTGGCTCTGGTAAAGTCAATCCACAAAATAATGTCAACGAGCCTTGGGGATCGAGGTCTAGCAAAGCTACATTATATTTACGTTTTGCTAGCTCGTAAGCTAAATGAACCGAAAGTGTAGTTTTTCCACTACCCCCGGCATTACTAATTACTGCTAGTCGAATTTGCATACTTTTATTTTGATAGCTGTTTCAAAAACCTACTTTAACGCCTCGACATCATATATCAATATATGATGCTTTAAGCTATCTACCTTTAATATCTCGATATCATATATCAATATATGAGGTGTTGAATTACGCGCTCTCAGCATTTGATTGTTTGTTTATAACATTTTTACAAATAGCTGTCCCCAGCAGTTTCATGAAATCTACTAACCGACCATCTCAACTACCAAAACAAAAGTCCTCTGCTCCAACTCACCCACAATCTAACCCAAATTCTGCTGAGAACCCAACAGAACAATACTCAAAGTATCAGCCCGTCTCTGCTTCTGATGATCTACCGCAGCAACATAACGAAGTGGCGATCGCCCAAGCGACTACTAACCCAGAGCAGCAGCCTAAATCACCTAGACTATCAAAACCTCGAACTCAAAAGCCAGAGTTAAGAGATCAGTTTCAGCACATCAAGTTTTTAGATTGTAATAAACCAGTAGGAAGAGTAATTTTTGAATGTTGGCACTGTCAACAGGGAATAATTAGCGAGTTTAGAGGTGAACCAATAATGGGAGAGTTCAAAGGACGACCTTCCATTATTATGGTGAACGTGGAATGCCCTAACTGTGGTAAAACAGCAATCAAGCTAGGTACGGGAGAGGTACTATCAACAACGGCAATTCCTTCACCTTGGAACCAATGATAGTACTAGACTTGTCCGAAAATTTATAAGCCAGTCTGTGCAAACCTTTGAGAGTCCG
>NZ_CAWUDO010000220.1:0-4191 GCF_963920935.1 Nostoc sp. CCY 9925
GTTGTTAGCGATCGCACCTTTTTCACCCAACCTCACAAAATCGCGTTGCTCCCCCACTCAACGGAGTTCCAAAGGGAGCAATAAGGCTGCGGCTTAATCCCAAACTCTGGTTTCTAAATCGAGCGATCGCAGCCTAATGGCGTGGTCGCTCTAATTTTCGTTTCAACAGTAATACCAATGCAAGCAGCACACTGTGGTTTAGTGATTGCTCTCCAGTACGCTCCAATTGAAGAGGAGGAGAAGAGCGTGCGTCAGCATTTGCAAAGGGCGATTGTCTTGTCTGGAGAACATTACAAGCAGTCGTGAATAGGTTTATTGGTAGACTGTATTGTGGTAATCTCAACCAATACCGGATCAATTGCACTGCCACCATTAAAGATTTATAGGCAAAACATAGCATAGGGCAACAATGCAGAAACTCCTTTTTAGTGATAGAGATAGTTTTAAAGCACAAGCCCTATTTCTTGGTAAAAAGATTAACCTCCAAAAATTGGAGAATTACGATTGCTTGGCGACTATGCCAGTAATGGTGAAAGTAGCTCAACAAGGTTGCGCGGTGCTGCTAGGCTATGGTGCAGTTGTTTTGTTTAACCTCGATCCTATAGAAAAGGTAGCCTTCTTGAAGGGGCTATCTTCTCTAGTTCATGACTCATTTAGCCAGCCTGAGATAGAAGAAGTGGAAGTTCATCTCAACGTTGTCGAGAATGAGCGAGTCAAGGAAGGAAAAATTTTTCTGCGTGATTTGAGTGTAGAACGCTTGCAGATTGTAGCTGATATTTTGGCTAAAAGTGTTGTGCTGTCGCATTATGAAAGTAGTATCGCGGCAGTATTCGATCAAATTGAACCTTTCGCGGCTAGTCTCCAGCGCGAAGACCGAAGTCGGCGGCAGAGTCGGGAATTACTGCGTCAATTAGGCACAACGTTGTTAGTTCAACATAAGATAGTCGGTCGAGTCGAGATTATCGATAAGCCTGAGTTGCTTTGGGAATCGCCACAATTAGAAAACTTATATCTGCGCTTGGAGGATGAATACGAAATCCGTGAGCGTCACAATGCCTTAGAACGCAAACTAGAGCTAATTACCCAAACCGCACAAACGGTACTAGAGTTCATGCAGCATAGTAGTAGCCAGCGAGTAGAGTGGTATGTGGTGATTTTGATTGTGGTAGAAATTCTGCTGTCACTGTACGATATTATATTCAAACAGTGAAAACTTACTTAATATAGCTTTAAGTTTTCCAAGGGTGCCATTCGGTTTGGGATTATATACTCTGGATAAATATGCACTGCACTCCTCATACAAGAAGACTATGCCAAAAAATTGGGCTTTGAAAGTAGACCAGTTTTTCAATGCAAACCCCCACTGCATTATCGCCACCGTTCACGTTGACAGCTTCCCCGCTGACCTGCCGCTAGAACCGAATATTCGAGAACCCAACCGCAAAAGCTCAACATATAGACAAATTTTCGACTCCTTGACCACTGAACCCGAAAAATTCTTCTCAAGACATAGCGGAATCGTACTGTGTGCCAACAAGGTCAAGCCCAATAGTAAAAAGACTCAACTAGAATTAGAAATACTTGAGGCATCCGAGGGCGGTAGCGATGGCATTATTAACGGGGGGCATACGGTTTTAGCCTTTCAACAGGCGAGGGAATACAAGTACGACCTTACCGAAGCCAGAGTCAAAGTCACAATTCACATTGGGCTGAGTGAGGATGAGGCAAAAGACATAGCCCTGGCATCAAACACTTCAGCCCCAGTAGATGCACGTTCTAAAGTTAACGCCAGGGGTGACTACAAATTCATCAAACAGTTTTTAGCCCAACTGGAGCGCGAACAAGAAACCAAATTCCGCATCGCCTATTATCAGAACCAAAGCGGTGCGCCCAAAAGTCCCCAGTGTAACGTCAACCATCTCATTAAATTAATGAACTGTCTGGACAGGAACAAATACAACCCAGACAGCAAGAGCCGAACCAAGCACCCCCCTGTAAGTAATACGCCAAGTCTGTCCGATGCTGAAAGAGAACGGCTGTCAAAGTTGTTGCCGCTACTGCCCAAGGGACTATGGATTGAGCAACGACTGTTTCAGGTAATCGAGGAACATATCACCAAGCCCAGAAAGAAGGGTGTTGTTGATTTAGCCTCAATCGACCCGCGCAAGAATACATTGTTACCGGATAGTCGTTATTCATTTGGGTTTAGTGCGCCTGCTGATATTGCCATGCCGATTGTTGCTGCTTATCGGGTGTTTTTGGATGAACAGTACAACTGGATAATACCTTTTGATGAGTTTGCGGAAGATTTTCTGCAACATTTATGGAATAACTATTACAAGAAATACTTGGTGTCGGAGAAACTGGCTGGTAATACAGTTGGCAGTAAAATCTGCCGTAATCCGGTGATTTGGGATAATATTTACCTTTCAGCGCAAAGTTATCTTAATCAGCAGTTGATGAAAATGGTTAGTTCAAGTAACAAGCGCGAAGAACTGAAGCTGGTGAATTAACGTATGATTATTTCTCCATTCCCAAAATGAACATACTCAGGAGCTGTAAAGCTTATACTGTAAAGCATCTGAAATTTTTAAGACTGTGATTAGCTCCTGATTAAAATTACTATGACCGATATACCAAACACTCGGCTAGACCGGATTGAGGCAATTCTAGACAGGGTAGCAGTTCAACAACAGATAAATACTCAGGCGATCGCCCAACTGACAACAAAGCTGGACAACCTGAGCGATAATGTTAACGACCTGACCAATAATGTCAATTCTGTATTGGCTAGAGATGCCGTAGTTAATGATGTATTACTAGAACTGCGTGATAGCCACGATCAACACCAGCGGAACTTTGAAGAACACCAGCGAACCACTAACGCTGCACTCAATCAGCTTGGGTTTATCTTGATACAGCTAACAAAGATTGACCCGCAAAATTAAACCCTGTCCCAACAAGTTGTGAAATGGTATTAGTTATCGATAGGCTTCTCTAAACGTCGTTTAAGATCCCGAATGGCAGCACTAGTATTACGCTCATAGGCAATTTGCACGCAACGAGCAATTGCACTATTCAAATCAAAGTCAGGAAAATAGCGGCTGTAGGTTTGCAGTTGATAATTTTCACCCAATAATTGATAAATTAATAATTTCTGATTTCTAAATAACCAAATTTCCGGAACACGATAAGGAAGATAATCCTCAATATTGGAATAGCTGGTGACATCAATTTCAATCACTAAGTCTGGTGGTGGGTCTTTTTGCCAGTCAATGCGTTTTTTACCCGATATGGCTTGCCAATTGTCAATATAAAAGCAATAATCTGGCTCAATCCCGCTTTCCTGGGGTAAGCTCATTGTCACTGGTGTAAATGCATCATATTCTCGCCCATCGCAATCTAATAGAGCCATCGCAATATTCGCCAGTAAATGGGCATCTCTACCGTGTACTGGTAATGGCGACATCAGCAATACTTCTCCATTGCAATACTTTATACGCGGGAGCGATCCATCTCCCCGTTGCTCACATAAATGCTGATAATCCTGCCAACTAGCAGGTAGGCGCACTACAGCACCAGGAGGTAATTGAGTCTTGTCTGGAGAAACGAGGGCAAACATGACTGATTTTTCCTAATAAGCCGCATAGTGCAATCATAACAACGACAATTAGAATCGGTGGTAGTATTCAAAATAACGCTTAAATCTTTGCCTGACGGGAGCAATTGCAATCTTCTGTTGCCGCGCCCATTCAAAAGGAGCAATGACGCTAGATTTGGCCTGTTGTGTCTCAGGTTTCCTGCCGTCTTTACAAGCAGCAAGGAACACTGCTTCCTGTCGGTAAAGATGGCGTGGCGTTGGGAGTGGGAACGAGTGCTGGAATATGCGCTTTAGTTAAGAGCGCTACTTCTGCCAAGCCTTCACAGCGGAAGCTTGCCCAAGAAATGCGATCGCTAAACGCACAAACTTCAACATAAATCTTGTGTTACAGTCCGTAAAAGCTCATACTGAAGCTGTATGTAACATAAACCCTCGCCTTTACTAGCCCCGCCATGCCCCAAGACTTCTCTCACCAGAATCTCAGAGGTCGTTCGTTTAAGGGAGAAAACCTTGCCGGGGCAAACTTTAGTTATGCAGCATTGGTGATAGGTTAAGATAAAGCGTATTTTGTCAATCAGTTAAAATACTCA
>NZ_CAWUDO010000221.1:0-4188 GCF_963920935.1 Nostoc sp. CCY 9925
CTCTACGGTTAACTTTTCGTTACATAGTTATAAATTTCCCCGCCGACTTACTTAAATCGTCGCTGATGACAACACCTTTTTCCTGTAAAAGTTCTCGCCACAACCATTGAGCATTAAAAGCATCATAAAGACGGTCAAAGAGATTCCCATTGGTATCTTGCACAGCCAAAGATTGAGTTAAAAGACGCGCACACGTGGCACCCAAAGCATATAAATCACTAAGAGGAGTGGCGAATCCCGCCATTTGTTCGCTTGGTGCATAACCAACGGTGTAAATTCCTGTGGCTTGTCTGGCTAAACTGGTTTGTGTTACTTGTTTAGCGCCACCAAAGTCAATTAGAATTAGATGGCGATCGCTCTGCCGTCGCATGATATTCTCTGGTTTAATATCCCGATGGATGACATTGCGATCGTGGATGAATTGCAGAACTGGTAATAAATCTGCTAAAAGTTCCCGAATTTGTTCTTCATTAAAAGCTTGTTGCTGAAGTTCTTTGAGTAAAGTTTGACCTTGAATAAATTCTTGTACGAGATATAAGCTTGCGCCTTGTTCAAAATAAGCTAATAATCTCGGAATTTGAGAGTGATTTTCTCCCAATTCATAAAGTCGCTTAGCCTCTTGTTTGAATAATTCTGTTGCTTTAGTTAGTGCTGCTGTTCCTTGCACTTGTGGAAAAAATTGTTTGATGACACAAACATCATCAAATCTAGCTGTGTCTTCTGCTGTATAAGTTCTCCCAAATCCACCTTCACCTAAAAGTTTCAAAACACGGTAGCGATTTCCCAGTAGGTTGCCAAAATTATTTTGTCCACAGCTCATGCAAAATCTATTACTATCAGGGTTGAAGGGATTTGAGCAATTGTGATTTTGGCAGATTTGCATAAATCAGAACTACAAGCAGTTTGTTCTATATATTACTCTAATTTAAGTCCTCCGTTTCGGTGCGTTAGGACTAATGCCCATAACGCACCCTACAAAACTAAACTTGATTTTTAAGTTCTAAACTTGATATTCCGGCGTTCCTTCGCTGGAAAATACCACCCGAAAGCCACAAATCCTTAACCCACCGTCTGACTCATTCCAACTACGGCTGGCGCTGCGACAAAGTTCTGCACTGAAACTCCAAGAACCACCGCGCAGTACTCGGCGATGCATATCACCGCCGACTTCCCAAACTATTGCATCAGCAGGCGCATCACTATAATTGTTATGCCACGGGTCGGCGCACCATTCCCAAACTAGCCCGTGCATATCGTACAATCCAAAGGTGTTGGCTACTTCAAAACTGCCTACGTTTGTTGTTTCTTTGCGAAATTTACTTTTTGGTTCGTCAGCACAGCAAACTAAATCACTAGTAATGGTTTCCCCAAAGTGAAAGGATGTCGTAGTTCCAGCACGACAAGCATATTCCCATTCAGCTTCACTCGGTAAACGATAGTCGCGTCCAGTTTTTTCTGATAGCCTGAGACAAAATTCTACAGCTTCATGCCAAGATACATTTTCTACTGGTCTATCTAAACCTTTGAATTTTGATGGATGGGGATTTAAGGTTTGGTTGACTTTGGGTAACGCTGCTACTACTCTCCATTGTGCTTGAGTTACAGGGAATTTTCCCATAAAAAATGGTTCTACAGTCACTTGGCGTTGAGGACGTTCGTCAGCGTCTCCTTCAAATTCCGGTGAACCCATCATGTATGTACCGCCAGGAATTGATACCATTTCCAGGGTGACAGACTTACCCAATTCTTCAGCAAAGAACTTTGCACTACGGCTAACACGACTAACTTCTCTACCTGCTGTGTCTACTGTCACTACGTCAAATTCAAAAATTTCTAAGGGCGGTAATGGTGCTATTACTTTGGGCGGTGGTAATACAGGTTGGGGAATGGAAACCATTTTTAGCGCAACAGGTTCAAGGTTTGATTGTATAAACTCCAAATCTTTGATAACTTCTGCTGCTGTTTGATACCTTTCACTTGGTAAATGTTTGAGTAGTTTATCTAAAATTTTTCCTAATTCGTCGCTGATAGTAATGCCATTTTTTTGTAACCGTTCGCGCCATAACCACTTAGCATTCATGGCATCATAAATAGGATCTTTAATCTGTCCAGAAACATCCTGTAAAGGTAAACATTGAGTTAAAAGACGTACACAAGTTACACCCAAAGCATATAAATCACTGGCGTGACAAGGAAAGCCAGCCATTTGTTCTGTCGGTGCATAACCAAGTGTATAAATTACGGTAGCTTGTCTTCCTAAACTGGTTTGTGTTACCTGTTTAGCACCACCAAAGTCAATTAATACGGGTTTTCCATCGCTTGCACGGCGAATAATATTTTCTGGTTTAATATCCCGATGAATAATGTTACTGGTATGAATGAATTCTAAGACTGGCAACAAATCAGCTAAAAGTTGCCAAATTTGTTCTTCGGCATAGATTTGTTCCTGAACTTCTTGTAAAAGAGTTTTTCCTTGAATAAATTCTTGCACGAGGTACAAACTAGTACCTTGTTCAAAATAAGCAAGTAATCTAGGAATTTGGGTATGATTTTCTCCTAGTTCATACAACCGAAAAGCCTCTTCCTTGAAAAATTGGGCTGCTTTGGTACGTTGTCCTGTTCCTTGAAATTGTGGGAAAAATTGCTTGATGACACAAGGCGCATTGAGTCTATCTGCATCTTCTGTAGCATAAGTTCTGCTAAACCCACCTTCACCTAAGAGTCCCAATACGCGGTAACGGTTTCTTAGAAGTTTGCCAAAGTTGCTTTGTCCGCAACTGACGCAAAATCTATTGCTATCAGAGTTGAATGGATTTGAGCAATTGGGATTTTGGCAGATTTGCATAATGAAGTGAAAATAGCATCTTCTCCAAAGTTAGCCCCAATATCATCTTATTGAAAACAGTTATGTAGAGAAGCGAACACGGAATTTTTTATATGTGTTTAAAAATATAAAAATATGTGGGTAGTAGAGAATCAGTTGAATGACATGGTGCGTTTGGCTAACGCCGTAACGCACCCTGATTGTAAAGTATAAATTCTGAATTATTCTTCAATATAGCTATTCTTAACAGCTAAAAAAGTTCACTCAGAACTAAATAATCAATAACTTTATTCGTCAATTATAAGTCGAATTCTCAGCTTTTATTTTCTCCAGAAACACGAAGTAATTCCGCTACAAAAGCAACGATCGCTGATACGGAAATCAACATCACACTCAAAGCGTTAATATCAGGCTTGACTCCTGTTCTAATACGACTAAAAATTTCCATCGGCAGGGTGTTAGAACCGCTACCAGCAGTAAAACTGGCAATCAAAAAATCATCTAAACTCAGGACAAAAGCTAACAAGCAACCAGCAATAATACCAGGCATTAATTGAGGTAATAATACTTTGATAAATGCTTGGGTTGGTGTTGCGCCTAAATCTAATGCTGCTTCTTCTAAGTGAGGATCTAGATTTGTCAGCCTAGAAGAAACCACAAGTCCTACGTAGGCCAGACAAAACACTACGTGTGCTGCAACTATCGTCCACAAACTCAAAGGTATTGCAAACGCCGCTAAACATACCAACGTAGCCACTGCGATCGCAATATCAGGAATAATTAATGGTAGGTAAGCGATACCGCGATACAAATTCTTCAGCGGAAATTGATAATGCGCCAAACCGACGGCCATCAAGGTTCCCAGCACTGCTGAAATTCCCACTGCACAACCAGCAACTATCAAACTATTTTGCAAAGCTGATAAAATGCGATCATCGCTGAACAACTTGCGATACCAATCAAAGGTAAATCCTTGCCAAGTAGCACTGTAAGGTGACTGATTGAAGCTATAAAAGCCAAGTACCAGTATAGGCAGGTACATAAACACAAATATCAGCAGTGAGAAAACCGCCTGCCATGTGACACGCGGTTTTTTGGTATGTGGAGAAATATTCACGTTTATATTTGATTTTTCTTGATGAAAATATAAAATATCATATTTATTGTAAAAAGTCAAAGAATTTTTAATTTTAGATTGACCCGATGCTTATTCCTTGGTGTTGCCACTCTTTAGGCAGAAGTTAACTACTGGGTAATCTAATTAGTAGAGCTATTCAAACAAATGTAGAGACATTACAATCAAACATCTCTAAGTAAGTCGGCGCGAAAAAACTAAACTATGTAAAGATAAGTAAATACTGAGA
>NZ_CAWUDO010000222.1:0-4160 GCF_963920935.1 Nostoc sp. CCY 9925
CTTTTGCAATTTTTTCTGATATGGCTACAAGCCTTAGATGGCAAGGGTTTTAGGGCGTAACCGACTTTGCAATGATTTACAAAAAACCTTTAGATTTCTTGGTTAATTTTCAGTTGAAGCCCGAAAACAGCTCCGACACGCCACACTGAGGGAGATTCAAAATTTAAATGCGTTCGCCCTAATTCTTATCCCAGAACAGCAGGCATCTCTTGGAGCAAATCGGTTTTGTTGTGTACAAATGTAATTTGCAATGTCCCTATTAGCTCTTTGTGTTTGAGCGCCGAGTTCTTAGCCTGAGTTGCTCCTGGCTCTATTGGCTCAAATGCAAACCTGTCTGTTGGAGAGATACAGCGAGTGTGTCCAAGTTGGCAGGGCAAACGCATCTAAATTACTCTTGATCACAACGGTTAATACCAATTCTTTATGAAGCTGCGCTAAATAAGGCTTCAAGGATAAAGTCGTAGGAAGTAAGAGAGGCAATCATCTCAGGTGTAATTTCTTTGAGGACATCAGTTAACTTGTGCTGTAGTTGTGTGACGGTTTTACAATTTTCCCATTGGAGTTTAGATTTGAGAAATTCCCAAAACAGCTCAATGGGGTTGAGTTCAGGAGAGTGAGGGGGTTGAAAAATCGGGATCATGTTATCTGGAAAATCCAGAGTTTTGGCTTTGTGAAAAGATCCTTGGTCAAACTGGATAACCGCGATATCATCACCAATGTCAGCAGACAGCAAATCCAAGAAGTTACGACCACTCCTTTCAAGGTTTTACTTTTATTTTACTCTGCCTAGAGTGATTGAAGAGGTTTACCAGCAACGCTTCCGAAAGCTGCAACTGCACTAACGACTCCCGCAGTGCCAGCTATCCAAGAAAGCTCACTCTTAACCCTCTTCTGTCACTC
The DNA here is from genome assembly GCF_963920935.1 of Nostoc sp. CCY 9925. Taxonomy (NCBI): domain Bacteria; kingdom Bacillati; phylum Cyanobacteriota; class Cyanophyceae; order Nostocales; family Nostocaceae; genus Nostoc; species Nostoc sp. CCY 9925. The sequence continues at coordinate 901 of NZ_CAWUDO010000222.1, forward strand.
TCCGGGAGGGCGATCGCTAGAAGCCTCATGAGACAATCAATACAAGCTATACTATTAGAAAAAAATAGGCCTTGTATTTGTTATTAGAAAATAATCGTGCTATCGCTTGCTATACAAAAGCTCTAAGATTCAGAAATGGCAAATGTTTTCGGAAAGTGACAGAAGAGGGTTAAGGTGGGGGTTGGGATACCCCTAGGGGGAAGCAAGCTACGCGTAGCTTCTCGTAAAGAAACCTCTCGCAGAGAAGCCCTGTAAAGATTTAGCCTAATGGCGTGATGTGCTCCGGAACGAGCATGGGACTTTTTTCCACCTGTCACGGTTCACCGACCCGATTGTTTAGCTGATGTTTGTGGTAACGGTTTAGCAGTAGAGCGAGCCGGACGTTTGCTACGTTTGGGTCTATGTTTGCGTTCATCTGAAATTTGTTCAGGCTTGGTGTGGGAATTGCCTCCAAAGCCACTAACTACTTCAAAAGGCAATTGCTGTTCAATCAGTTTTTCGATATCTGCCAACAAATGGTATTCATCGCCACACACTAACGATACAGCTTTACCTGACGCACCAGCGCGACCAGTGCGACCAATGCGATGAACATAATCCTCTGGGACATGGGGCAAATCGTAATTCACCACATGGGGCAGCTCGCTGATGTCGAGACCTCGCGCTGCAATGTCGGTCGCTACCAATACCTGTAAACTGTCGTTCTTGAATTTTGCTAGAGCGTGGGTACGCGCCGACTGACTCTTATTGCCGTGGATAGCCAGTGCTTGAATACGCTCCTGGGTCAACTGCTTAACCAGACGGTCTGCACCATACTTTGTCCGAGTGAACACTAGCACTTGATACCAATTATTTTGCCGAATCAGATCAACAAGTAATTGGCACTTCCTGTTACGGTCTACTTTGTAGACTTTCTGTGTCACAGTGTCAGCGGTAACGTTGCGGCGTGCCACCTCGATCATCTCCGGGCGATCAAGCAGCCCGGTAGCTAGTGCCTTGATTTTGTCCGAGAAGGTAGCGAAAAATAGCAAGTTTTGTCTCTGTTTGGGTAGGAGCGAGAGAATGCGACGGATATCACGGATAAAACCCATGTCTAACATCCGATCTGCTTCATCTAGCACCAAAAACTCAATCTGTGAGAGTTTTACCGTCCCCTGTTGTACATGATCTAGCAGTCGCCCTGGGGTAGCGACCAGAATATCCACTCGACCCTTCAAACACCGTTTTTGCGGATTAATGCTGACCCCGCCGAACATCGCCATCGTGTTCAAATTCAAGTACTTGCCGTACTCACGCACACTTAACTCCACCTGTGCAGCTAGTTCACGAGTCGGGGTCAGAATCAGCGCCCGGATCGGCGAGCATTCATTAGATGTACTTTTAACACTCTTGTCAGACGACAACTTTTGCAGAAGTGGGAGGGTGAAGCTGGCAGTTTTTCCAGTCCCCGTTTGCGCCCCAGCTAACAAATCACGCCCTGACAAGACGGCAGGAATCGCCTGCATCTGGATTGGCGTGGGTTTGGTGTACCCAAGCTCGGTGACGGCGCGGATAATTTCATTGGACAAGCCGAGATGAGAAAAAGACATAGAACTCCGTAAATAACATCGGCCTGTCGCCACTGGCGGCATCAGTCTTAGGCAGACGAACAAAAGTTTGAAGGGCAGGATGGGCGGTGGCGCAAAGACTGAAAGCGAATGCCGCAGTTCTGCATTCTAACAGAGTTTAGTATATATAGTAATGCTTCTGAAAACCTACTAACTCTTCAAAGTTACAAATTTATGCTTCTGCATCCGCTCACAACTATATAAGTAGGTGGGCAATAGTCATCAGGGCATCAGCGATCGCTCTTAAGTATATCTAAACAGATGAGTTTCTGGTATTGAGTTAAACTGAAGCGATCGCCGCCTCATCAAATTACTGATTAATCATCTATTAACCTTTTGCTGGATGCGCCTAATTGGCTTCTGTGTCATCCTAGAAAAAGAGAATTAATTTGGTGAATATTTTTGTTGTTAGTATTGACAGGCTTTTCCCTTTTGGTATTTACAGACTTTTCTCCGAAATTTAAATCTCTAGACGCTGATAAATTTGGAGAAAATCGATGTCAATTTATGTAGGCAACCTCTCTTATGAAGTTACAGAAGATGATCTTAAGGGTGTTTTTGCTGAATATGGTACGGTAAACCGGGTTCAATTACCAAAAGACCGAGAAACAGGTCGTCTGCGGGGCTTCGCTTTCGTGGAAATGGGAACAGATGCAGAAGAAGCAGCTGCCATTGAAGGTCTTGATGGTGCTGAATGGATGGGTCGTGACCTGAAAGTTAACAAAGCTAAACCCAGAGAAGACAGAGGTTCTTCTGGTGGCGGACGGGGCGGATATGGTGGCGGTGGTGGACGTGGACGCTACTAAGATTGGAAACCGGAATTTGAGAGAGCAAATTTTTATGCCATTGATGAATTCAATTGAGTAGGAGAGATAAAGACCCAAATAGTAGTGGGTGAAAATGAACATCTTGAGTCAGGCTTACGCAGATTTAAGCGAGAAGTTTCACTCGTCGGGAATTTTTCCAGATATGAGGAAGCATCGTCACTTTGAAACGCCTATTGAAAAATCCAAGCGCAAAAAACTTGCCTTGCAGAAGCAGGGTAGAAGACGTTTCCGTACTTGAGAACTGACATAGATATAAACGAATGCCCTCATAAAAACTATGAGGGCTTTATTTATGGAAATAAGCACAAGTAATCAAAAAGTAAGAATTGAATTTTCTGAGCTAGCTGAAATTCAATGTAGATAAGGGTTTTGCTTGACTTGATCATTCACCTTTCTTACAAGGTCGTACCTGCAAAATTGCGATCGCCCCCACTTCGACCGAGCAAGGAAGTTAAACAGCATTATCTACCTAAACGCTTGTGGTGAGCCATCTATGGTATTGATCTCATAAGATTCCATACATATTTTTGACAAGTTTGGTGGGCAATTTCTAAATCACTGCCATTTTCAGGATTTTGAAAGATGGGATGATAATGTAACCTGTTGCAGCAAACTTGCAACCACTCTTCCCACCCACAGCACCACAAGCGCACTGTTCCATCAAAACTACCACTGGCAATCAGTTTCCCATCAGGGTTAAAAGCTGCGGAATTTACCCAATACTTATGCCCGCGCCAAGGTTGACCGATGGGGTTGCCGTCAATATCCCATAAGCGGACTGTAGAATCATTGCTGGCACTGATAATCCACTTGCCATCAGGACTAA
>NZ_CAWUDO010000223.1:0-4109 GCF_963920935.1 Nostoc sp. CCY 9925
AATTGCCTAATCTTCCTGGCACTGCGGGAGAACTGCGATGTAGCTCACCATTGGAACGAATGGGGCTTTGCCGACATCCCGCAAGAGGTCGTCTCCTGGTGTGACGAGCTTCAAGAAGATGAACTTTTGGAACTGACAACACAGATCACAGCAGGCTTGTTAGACGAATTTACCACCATCTCAATGTTTACTGAGAACGCCCAAAACTATGCTGTGCAAGCAGTTGAGCCACAAAAGCAGCCCACTTTATTGAGCGACTACTAAAGCACTTGTCAAGTACACGTCACCCGCTAACGAGGTACATTTCACCAATCAATGAAGCACACGTCACCCACTATCGAGGGACACGTCACCCACTATGACCGACCAACAGATCGCAGATCGAGCCACGACAAACGGTAAATCGACCACCAATAAGACTGAACGCAAGGGCAAACCGAGAGAGTGGAAAGAAATGGCAGACGATCCGCTCTCAGAGGGGTTCGATTCTCACCAAGCTGAATACGTAGTAGGTAGAACTCAGGTAGGCTTTGGCACTTTAGAACCCGGTCAACTGTTTTCTCGGTCGAAAACCGGGAAAAGCCTTTACGTCAAACTCAACGACGGTCGGGCAGTTTGCCTTGACACCCGTCAACCGATCGAGGTTAGCCCAACAAGGCGAAAAACCTGGCAGATATGGCTTGTAACACTTTTCAACAGCACTACTGCCACTAAAGTTGATTATTAAGGAGATTAAAATGACCGACCCAAACGAACCAGACTACTCAGATCCAGCTTACTGGGCATCACAGGGCATCGAAATGATTGTCATCAACACTGAAAACCCAGAAAGTGTTAACGCCGGATTTGAAGAGATCGCCGAACGCATTAGACAAGCAGTAACCGAGATTAGAGAAGCAGAAGACCAAGCCGATTTTTAAAGGGCGATCCACCTCTGCCAAGAACGCGCGATCGCCCCCAATAAGTTGGCTAATTTCTTTCAAAATTACCCATCAAAATTATGACCGATCAACAGTACCCAAGCAACGAAATCCATTGCGTCGGCTTCCCAGAGGGGCAACTTTTGGGCAACGGCGCCACCTCCGAGGAATGCGCCGACATCTCAGCCGCCTACCTTCAAGGAAAACCACTGCCTACAAGTGATAACGAAGTTATCAACCGAATATCAGACCGACTCACCCAAACTAGTGGCTACGGGCAGTACAGCGATTGGGGGCACGATGTTTAAAGAAAATCTTTATCGAGCATCGCTCACAGCCCTTGTCCAAGAGGGGGTTCCAGTAGACGTAGCTGTAAAAGCTTCTGAAGTGGTAGCTAGAGACGAAGCAGGGAAACCCAACTTTGGGAGAAAACCCGAAGACCAGGAAGCAGTAGAAGAAGCAATGAAACACTACTGGGCAGGGCAGATCGATGCACAGTAACATTCCCCCCCCCCCGACTGGTATCAGTCGCAAGCGGAACTTGCAGCCATCGAACTGGACTACGACTTACATCTAGCCGCCTGCGAAACCGGGATTAAGGAAGGCATCGCCGCCAGCCTAGAGCCAATGCCCAAACCAGTCGAGCAACAGCCGGACAACTCGGTTTACAACTTCAACGCGATTTTAGACGCGTTCAGTTAATTAATAAGCCCCCTCAATTGGGGGCTGCATCCATGAATAAAGAACCATCAAAACTAACTTCTGCCCTGGGGGAGGCGATGGGAGCGTTAATCATCCTTTTATTGCTCATGCCCTTAGTGGCCTTGTGCTTGAGAGCAACAGTAGATATTGTTCGCATCAACTGTGAGGTGAACCGCAATGGCCGATGAACAGCCAAAAATTGTAGTTGAAGTTCCGAGCGATCGCGGTTACTCCCCACTCCCTACTCCCCAAGTTGATAAACTCCAGGAATTTAAAAAGGGGTGGATAAACGCGATCGCCCTGCCAGACAGTCTGCCAGACCTAGCTTATGAACTTGCTTCCACAGTGGCAATTCCCGCTTTATTAAGTAGCTTTTGGGTTACCCTGCCTCTGCCTGGATTTATCCGGCTGGGTGTTTTGGGAGTGTTAGCGGTGGCTGGAACTGTGGCAGTTTATTTGCACCAAGCAGTCCCAGAGGTCAAAGATATTCTCCTGTTGCGTGTTGGGTTGATTGCAGTGGGAGTTTTACTCGGACTATGACTACAAAACTACATCCTTCTCAGTTACACCAACACTTGCAGATGTATACCCGCGCCAAGTGGTCATTCTGGGGAAGTTTAGCTCTTAGCTGTGGTTTGTTGTTTCTGGGAGCGAGTCAGAAAACTGAGTCTAAGCCGTGGATACTAGCAGCGTCAGTTGGGACTTTGGAAGTAGGGCGCAGACATCGCCAAACTGCCAAGATTCTCCTTGAATCACTTGGCGACATCGACCGGGCATCACGGCTGAATTTTCAAGCTTTGGCTAGAACTCAGACACAAACCACGGCACAGTTAGCGCTCACAGTTGGGGCGATTGATGCCAGTTGGCAACCAGAAAACATGATTACAGATCCAGTTGAGTACATCCAAAAAAAGCAAAAACACGTTGCTTTAGTCGGTGGCACTGGCGATGGTAAATCGACTTTCACCCAGTACCTATCATCAAGAATTGGTGGCAGAGTCATTGTTTACGACAGTGACGCAAAACCCGATGATTGGGCATGGATTGACCAAGCCGATGTTATTGGCAGAAAGGGAAACTTTCAAGCCATCGATGAGGCAATGGGCAATGACCTTAAAACCTTGGAGGAGCTTGTAGAACTGCGGGGAGATGGGGGAGATAACGCGATCGCCGGACGCGAACGTTTTCTAATTGCAGAGGAATTCCCCATCCTGGCTGATGAATGCGATAACGCTAGCACCTGGATAAAACGCCATGCCAAACGGGGACGACGTTACAAACAGTTCGTTTGTGCGCTGGCCCAAAATGACACGGCTGAAAATTACGGATTGCAAGGCGACAAAGACACCCTTTACAGCTGCTTCGTGCTGGTGCGTTTGGGACAGTTCGGCCGCGACCACGCCAGGACTAAGCTCAAAGATCCTCAACTAGAGCAATGGTTGAAAGCCGGAGGTAAAAAGCGATTTATGGTCGATGACCAACCCTGTGAACTGGATTTGAGCAACTGGGCACAAAACGCGATCGCGCCTGCGGAAATCTCCGGCGGGGGAAGTGATGAGGCGCGATCGCTTCCATCAGCCATGAACGAGTATGAGCAATTTATCTTGGACTGGGGTCAACAGCACCCAGGTGAGATTTTAAAGGCTGGAATGCTCAGCCGAGCTACGCGGCTATTTGACGGTATGCAGCCAGATGAAGTGCGGATCATCTTCGCTTCTATGGCTGACAGGGGTTTGGGCGAAGTGGAGGGAAATGGCGATCGACTCGGCTGGAAGTGGTCGTAGTATTGTCTACAGTTTGTCTATAGTTCGCCTACACCTTGCAGCAGTGCTTTAGGGGCGAATTAGTTAGCAAGTCTCCAATACTGCCAGTTTTACTGAAGACGATTTTAACCCCGTCACCACCTCATCGACAGACCGTCTACAGCGTCTACAATTTTTCAGCCCAAAAATTTTGGCTGTAGACGCCTAAAAACCTTAAAAAATAAGGGTTTCGGCAATTGTAGACAAAATTTTTGAAAATGCTATCACTGTCCATCTACCAAATTTAATTAGGAGAAAACAATGCCTACCACTCAATCGATAACAGTTAAGCGCACTGAAAATTTGGGGAATTACTCTAATAGAGTCATGGAGGAAACAATATTACTCAATGAAGGAGAAGACCCCGACGAGGAACGCAGAAAGTTAAGCTTAAAAATTGAGCGTTCGCTACATGAAGATACAAGACAACAGGTAAGGGAAGAAATTCGGGAATTACGTGAAGAGAAATCTAAATTAAATTCCGAACTTAGGGAATTACGTGAGCAAATAAGAAAATACAAAACTGTACTTGAAATACATCAAGCCTTTGTAGAAAGTGCCGGGGACATTTTAAAAACAGATTTTGACGACAACACAACAACCGAGAGCGATGTTGACTCTTTTCTTGACCCCGAAAACAAATCTGATTTAGCAATAGATACTTACGACGATGACGATGGCGATG
>NZ_CAWUDO010000224.1:0-4099 GCF_963920935.1 Nostoc sp. CCY 9925
GCTCAATTCGTTGTCTTAGTTGTTCATTTTCAAAGGCTAAGGCTTTGGCTGTAGCTTCCATCTCTTGCTTACGTTGATTCGCCCTGTCTCTGTCGGCAGCTTTGGCCTTCAATTGCGCTGCACTTAGCTGATCAACTTCTAAGTCACGCCCCTCCTCCACAATACGGTAAAAGTCCTTGATATCCTGGTGCTGGGCTTTACTGCCCTTGATCCCACGCTCCAGCCCAATTAACCGCATCGTATTGTAGTAAGAATCTTGAAACGCATGAATTTTCTGCCGTCCGTCAAAGAAATGATTGCACCGTAGCTGTCCTCGATCATCAATCGGCACAAAATAAGCGTGAATGTGGGGGGTGGCTTCGTCCAGGTGTAACTCGGCTCTCACTATGCGCGAGCCATATTCATCGGCTAACCACTCTTTCGTCGCTTCCACCCAATCATCCAACTTTTGTGGTTCATAGTAACCAGCATTGGTGGGGCAGTCGGGACGGAAATAACTGGGGGATGCACTTAGCAACAACTCCACGCAGTACACCGCATCAGTGCGAATCTTCCGCCTTTGTTCATGCTCGGCAATTTTGGCTAGTACCAAATCCTCTAGTCGTTCCTCTGGGTCGAGCCTACCGATGAACCGAATATTTTTTTGAGTGGGATCTGCATTAGGGGTTTCTCTTTCTCGTGCGGTGTGAGATGCACTCCCTGATATGTTGCCCCGTTTTAATTTTTTTAATCGAGCGATCGCGTAGCTCATGGCTTCACATCTTGGATAAACTTGGTATGATTTTGTTATCACGCTGATTTACCCAAAATCGGAGCAATTGCGACTAGTCGCCAAAATAGCTAAATTGCTCAAATGCGAAAAAATGAAGATAGTCGTAGTAAGTACGATTATTTTAGCGGCTTGAAAGACTTTTTTGAAGGAACTCTAATACCTAACTAGCTCAAATGCTTACATAGCAAAGACTCCAGGCATTTAGTCGCCTGATTCTAAGCGGTGAATAATTTGGGTACGAATTACGCACGGATACTCATAAATGAGGGAAAAAGCGCAACGCAGTGGAAACGCAATTGAGAGGAAAAGGGGGATTTCTCCGCCTAAATACTCATTTAGACTACCCGCAATACTCATTTTTGTATCAAGTATTGCAAATGTAAAAAATAAGACAGTTGTACTGGTTTTTAAAATGGACAAACAGGGAAGCAAAGACGTTGAACTGCCAAGAGTAAAACGGAGACATGATTGTTGGGATGGAAGAACTATTGAACACTTGGTGAATCATCGATCAAAAAAGTCGGCAGGTGAACTGACAATGGAAGCAGTAACAAGTTACTGGCTAATAGAAGCATTAGTGGGAAAGGTAAGTAAAGAGGAATTTATTGAAGCTTGCTTGTCGAGTATTGGGCAATTGGAAGGAAAGCTAGTAAAGATTAGAATTTTAATGCAAAAGTTTTCTAATTCTTTTGAAGTAGATAGTAGTGCGATTTTGCCACCACAACAAATAGAGCAGAACAAATCATCGATTTTAGAAAAAAGCTTGCCAATCTCAACAAATGTGATTCGCAAAGATAAAGAAGAACAAGAGGAACTAGAGCAAATAAGTCAGCAGGAAGAATCCTTACTATCTGATGATGACTTGGGATTAATGGACTTGAAAATGACACCAGACTTGTTAATCGCTACTCAATTGTTGGGATTTGACGAAACAAACGGTAATAAAAATTTATGACAACTACAAATACCGATCGGGACAAATCAACCCAAGTCGTACAGTTTATACTGACGGCAGACTTGGGGGGTAGTTCAACCAAAGCGATCGCCCAGATTTATCCGGCGGGAGTGCCATTTGCATTGTGGATGAGTCCAGAAGTTGCCGATGTGGGAGAGGGTTCAACCAAACATTTAACTGTAGATGCGCTGCCTGATGATAGCGCTTGGGTGAGAATTGGTCAGGAATATTCTGTCTTAGGGAGTATTGCAAAAAGAGAGTTTGCTGGAACTGCGGCACTGCAAGATTTGAAGTCTGAATATGCCTTATCAAAGGTTGCTGGTTTGTTGTGGTTAGCTAAACGTCAAATAAATGTAAATATTCACGAAATGTTTCTCCAGATTTTGCTACCACCCGGAGAAGAAAAGGATGTACAAGATTTGGCTAAAAAGTTTGTCTTGAACTATAGGCAAGGAGTAATAACGCCAACGGGAAGAATGAAAATTAAGGTCAACAGCTTCAAAATTCTTCCTGAAGGAACAGGTATTATTTCTTACAGAAATCGCGCTCTAGGTAATGTATTTTCTCAAAAAAACATAGGATTGTTAATGCTGGGTCATCGTAATGCCAGTTTTACCCTTTCAGAAAAAGGGAAAGTAGCAAAGAAAGAATCGACAGACTTGGGGATGAATTGGGTGTTACAAAAGTTTGTCGAACGTACTAGCGTAGGACTATCGAAAGACGATCCGTGTATAGCTGCGGCTTTAGTGGAATTCTCTAAAGGTAATTTCACTGCATTACGAAATTTGTCACGTAGGAATACACCATCAGCAATTAACTCGGATTTAGAGTTGTTTAAATCAGTTTTAGAAGTGATTCGGGATGAATACTGTCGAGCATTGCTGCGGTGGGTGAAAAACCATGCAGGGTTAGACGAAGTTCTGATCTGTGGTGGTACTGGTGAGTTTGTGCGTCGAGAATTGACACAATATTTTCAAACAGAAAGCATCCCTATCGTTTGGAATGGTGGAGTAGTTATTCCCAAATCGTTAGATACTGTTGGCTTGGGTGAGCGACTGGCTGATGTTTGGGCAACTCATATTAGTTATGTGAGAATGCTGGATGAAAATTTTTGCTATGAGCGCAAACAGAAATTAGTACCAGATTCTTATTCCCCAGCAGTTAATCATCTCACTTCTATCAATAGAGTGTAGCTCTCAAGAAACACATTTTGGAACCATACCCAGTAATGATTTGAGATTTTAAGTTGAATGTGTTTCTTTCATATTTTGCTAGTAGCGATCGCCGCTAGTCCAAGGCTCATATTTTGCACTTGATGTTAGACAGAATATCTGTCTAACATCCTAAAAGCCTCTCTTGGTAAGAGATATGCTTCAACTTGCACCTTTCCTCATCTGAAAGTGCGATTGCTTTAACAGTAACAAAAAAAAACTCTGGAATATCCCAGAAATTTTAGTGTGTTTTGACTTAACTGCAAGCTTTATAAAAATTATTAGACTTGTAGTGTTCGCCAAACAGATCGGCACAGAATATTAGCAACAATTTCTTCAAATAAATTTAAAATGATGAAGAAGTAGTATTCAGAGATAGCGGCAGAGGTTATAGAGATTCTGACTATCTCATACTTGTTAATTAATTGCCTTTTTGTGGTCAATCTCAAAAATAGTAAGGAAGAATATGCCCAAGAATTTGACGTTAAAAATAGACCAATATATCAATGCAAGTCCTCAGTGCATTATTGCTACTGCTCATGTAGATAGTTTTCCAAGTGACCTACCCCTAGAACCAAATATTCGGGAACCTAACCGCAAAAGCTTAACATACAGACAAATCTTTGATTCACTGACCACCGAACCGGAAAAATTTTTTCAAAGAAATAATGGGATTGTACTGTGTGTTCATAAAGTTAAGCCGAAAAACAAGACAGAACTAGAGCTAGAGATACTACAGTCCAACGAAGGTGGTAACGATGGCATCATTAACGGGGGACATACAGTTTTAGCATTTGAGCAAGCTAGAGCAAACAAGTATGACCTCTCTTTAGCCAGAGTCAAAGTCACAATTCATATTGGGCTAAGTGAAGACGAAGCCAAAGACATCGCTCTAGCATCCAACACCTCAGCCCCAGTAGATGCCCGGTCAAAAGTAAACGCCAGAGGTGACTACAAATTCATCAAGCAGTTTTTAGCTCAACTGGAACATGAACAAGAGACAAAATTCCGCATTGCCTACTATCAAAACCAAAGCGGTGCGCCCAAAAGTCCACAGTGCAATGTCAACCATTTGATAAAGTTGATGAACTGCCTCGACAGGAATAAATATAACCCTAATAAGAGTAAAGGCAAACACCCTCCTGTCAGCAATAATCCCTC
>NZ_CAWUDO010000225.1:0-4099 GCF_963920935.1 Nostoc sp. CCY 9925
GTGTTAAGCATACCGCCAGCGTTCATCCTGAGCCAGGATCAAACTCTCCGTTTTGTTGTGTTTCGAGTTTGGTTATCCTAAAAATACCTATTTGAGTGTATTTTTTAGGAATCCTAGTTATAATTTTCGATTATCTTTAACTATGGAAGTCCCAAAGTTAGATTTTCTTGACGAGGATTAGTTATTTCTTAAGCTTTCAAAGTATTGTGTTTTTACGGTTCAGGTGTTTTAGGCTTTTTCTCTTGCCTTCACACTTAATCTAGGATAACTAGTCCATTTGGGATTGTCAAGGGCTAAAGAAGAATTTTTTTGAATCGGGCAAATCCCTTGAGCAGTGGTACTTAAGTACCATAATTCAGGCAAAACAAAGATGAGATTCTCTAATAACACTATCTTTCCTTCATTGCCTTCTTGAGAAGGTTGCTGTGGGTGGAAAGATTAAGTTGGAGCAGATTACGCACAGCCTGTTGTACATCGTCTTGCTTAACTAAAGTGTCTCCGAGTAGAACTGCATGTGTACCAGCTTCAGCAACAAAGGATAAATCATCTGGTGTATGCAAGCCAGATTCACTGACAATACTAACGCCCAAGCTTTGGATCTGCGATCGCCTAGCTCCCAGCAATTGCCCAGTTGTATCCATATCAACGCTAAAATCTTCAAGACTTTGATTGTTGATTCCTATTAAGCGAACATCATCAAGCTGTAGCACTCGATCGAGTTCTGCCAAGGTACGGACTTCTACCAAAGCGTTCATCCCTAAATAGTGAATTACCCGCAAAAAGTTTTGAAGTTGCCTATCGGACAGAATCGCTGCAATAAGTAGCACAGCATCTGCGCCTGCTGCTCTTGCTAAATATATTTGGCAAGGATCTAAAATAAAATCTTTGCATAATATAGGTAATGGTACTCTGTGGCGGATGGTGCGTAAACTCTCAAAGCTACCATGAAAGAACTTGTGATCAGTGACTACAGAGATGCAAGTTGCGCCACCACGCTCATAAGCTTTGGCGATCGCTACTGGGTCAAAGTCTGGTTTGATTATCCCATGAACTAGAGATGCTTTCTTCACCTCTGCAATGATGCAAGGTCGGTAATGACTTTGTTGCAAAGCAGTAAGAAAATCTCGCACTGTGGGTGCAGCAGTTAACTGACGTTGTAATGAAGCTAAAGACATTTCTTGCTGAATTTGTGCGACTTCATACTTTTTCTGCCATACGATCTCTTTGAGAGTGGGTTGCAGTAAACGAGTATTAGGGGCAGTAAATGGGTAAGCCATATGTTAATGATGACCAAAAAGTATGAACTAGAAAATGTAAGGCTACCCCTACATATTTTCTTCTCAATGAGTGTGTGGGAAGGGAACGCCATTTCTTAAGTTTTCAGAGTTGAAGCCATGTTGACTTAAGGTTCAAAGTTTCTACACCGTCACTATCAGGTTGACTGGATTTTGAATTTTCAACTAAACAGTTATTCTTAAGCAGTCGAATGTAAGTGCGATAGGGTATATAATCTATCGGATTGTACCCAGAAAAACGCAGTATTAAAACACAAGCCCAGGAGTATTTGCCTCCAATAATGGCTTTGAGTATTTGCTCAATTTGTTCATTATTAATTTTCCTAACCATTTGTGTTTGATAACCACCAATGTTTTGAGTCATAAATACGCTCTTTTGATACAATGAAAACTGGTCTTTACTTGGCAGGATTTTACTATTTTGTTTGCCCCCATTCGAGCTAGTAATTTTTTGTAAGATCAACGAATAATTTACTTTATTTCATATAAATATACTAAGGGCTGCTATACTTGACTGCTATGAATAGATTCATGATTGATTTATTATTAAAAGTACTTGATGCCAACTTTTCGTGAATTACATTACTCTTAGGATTTTTTGAATATCAATTTTATACTTTAAATTAAGCGTAGTCCGAAACAAGACACCATAAATAAAATTAGATAAATCAAGAAATTATTGCCAACTTCTATTAAAAGTAGGGGCGGGTATAACCGACAGAGTAAATATCTAGTTTAACCCGCTCTTACAGATGAACCGTATTGCAGAAGCAGCTTCTTCGTTAAGCTTACTCAATGTTTAGCAAACTAGTATATGAAAATTTTTTTGATAGACGTGTCTATTTTTTCGCTTTTTAAAATCTGATTTATTTTCATTGCCAGAAACTAACTTAGACTCGGGAAACGGAGAATGGCTATTATGAAGTTTTTTCTCTTATGCGATATGGGTCATAGTCTCTGTTCTCCAATTAGACCTTTTAGAAGGTACAATTACCCTTTGATTACAAAAAAAGTATCCAAAAATACATACTCGCTTAATATTTTCTATTTCTTTTGGATGATTTTTTATATTGAGTACACAGATTTAGACTAAAAAATGTATACCTTGTGACGGATGACAACGTTTATTGTTATATAGTTTAATCCCTTAGTGAACAAATAAAAAAATTAAATTAATAACAATTATTTTACTCATTTAACCTGTGTCTATTAAGGACAATGTATCTAAATGTAGAATTTAGAATAGTTGATATTATTGATTAGTAACTTTTTTTACTAATCAATCTTCTGTTATACTTTGGCATTATATTTAATTAAAAATCTCAAATAAGCTAGGCTATCTAATGGTGTGTTTTATGTAAAGTAAAGACTAAATGATTGTTTTTTATTTTAATTTAGTAAAATTTATTGTTTTAAACAAGTAAGCTGTTCAATATCTAGTTGGCATATTTAAATTTAATACAACTTTTGTGAGGTGGGCATGTTGTCTACCCTAATTATGCAAGTTAAATGTGGAACAGCTTACTTGTAATTAAGCAAAAGTCTAGGTGCTTACATTAACATGTAAGAGTCTATAGTTGAGTTTTTAATTCTGACGAATAAAAATTATGATAGATAATTTTTATTTATGTTTAGAATAATACCAAGAATATCTTTACATTACCATTATAAAAAAATCATATTTTATTGTTAGAATCAAAATTAAAATCATAGGGTATCTCTGATTCTTTGTAATGGATTTTATTTTTGACTAAAGAATAGCAACATTAGAATTTTATAAAAAGCTGTGATTAGCAATTCATTAATGGGTATAGTGCCGATTTGTTTGGCTGAGTAACCAGGTATATGATTCTAGTGCCTAAAGGTGAGTTTAATTGAACTTTCCATTGGTGCTACAGCCAAAAGTTGAGTTGAGATTCACTGGTTTCCTGATGCAGTTTTCTTGGTTATTAATTAATAACTATATCCAGATGGACACTCATAGGTTTTTAGAGAACGCTCGGCACAAAGTTTGATCGTCATTTCCTGCCACAAAAATCCTATTCATGGAAAAATGATACACGAATCGTCGAAAAAAATTCTTGTCATTGAAGATGATGCCGTCACTCGCAATGTCTTCTTAGAGGTTCTTGAGGCTCAAGGTTTTAATACTATAGGTGCTGAAAATGGTCTAGCTGGGATACAGCAAGCACAAGAGCATTTACCCGACTTGGTGATTTGCGATATTCAAATGCCAGATATGGATGGTTACAGTGTTTTGACTACACTCCGTCAACACCCTGACACAGCAATTATTCCTTTCATTTTTTTGACTGGTAGTAATACTCAAGCAGCTCTTCGTAAAGGTATGGAGCTGGGAGCAGATGATTATCTTACTAAGCCTTCTACTATAGAGGATTTGCTCAGAGCGATCGCTGTCCGATTTGAAAAGCAAGCTTTATTAAGGTATTGGTACACAAATAACTCTCATCAACTCAGCCGACCACTACCTTTATCAATTAACTCTGAGTCCATTTTTCCATCTGTTCCTCAATTACAATCAGTTTTCGACTTCATTGAAGATAATTATCACCAAGGAATTACTTTATCTGATGTAGCTGTTGCAGTTGGTTATTCGCCTGCTTACTTAACCAACCGAGTAGCAAAACAAACAGGAGAGACTGTAAACGCTTGGATTGTCAAGCGTCGGATGGCAGCAGCACGTCCATTACTCAGAAATACTAATCAAACAATTGAGCAGATTGCTATTAACTGGAGTTTAGACTAAAAGCGATATGAGAGAACGCAAATCAAAAGGAACTTAG
>NZ_CAWUDO010000226.1:0-3920 GCF_963920935.1 Nostoc sp. CCY 9925
GGTTGGTTTACTCACTGCTGCTACTGTACTTCACAAGACTGATAACCGCTATAGCGTTAGAAAGTAAATTCCAAATCACCTGTTGTAAGCGAACAGCATCACCTAAAATTTTTCTGGTGGAATGTTGCAGGCGAGATTCAATTTGAATATTTTTCGATTCTGCTAATAAACGTACTAGATTTAGCGCTGACTCAACCACAATGTTAAGTTCAATCAGTTCGAGGTTGATACGTAACTTACTTGAGGTAATGCGTGAGATGTCTAAGAGATCCTCAATTAGCTTGGCTTGAACTTTGACGCTGTGTTCGATCGCTTGCAACCCCTGATTAATAGTATCTGCATCCAACTGATGTGTACGCAGCAGTTGTGCCCACCCCAGCATGGCATTAAGTGGGTTTCGCAGTTCGTGGGAAACTATAGATAAAAACTCATCTTTGGCGCGATTGGCTGTCTCAGCGGCAGTCCGGGCTAATTGTTCTTGAGTCAAAAGGTAAGCGCGTTCTGTCTCCCAATTTTTGCGTTGCGTGATGTCCTCAATCATCAGGAGAATCATCTGTTGCTCGTCTATTTTAGGCATTTTTCGAGCATTAAACCGGATGGTTTTTTGCACGTTCTCGAAGTTATACTCAACCTCAAGGTCTTGAAACGGGGTGTCATTGGGGAGAATACTTTCTAGGAGCGATCGCAATGATTCCAGATTCCACTCTCCGTCCCCGATCTCAAAGATTAAGCGCCCTTCTGTTTCTGCTGGTAAAAGATTGAACATCTCGTAGAAAGTTCGGTTGGCGCTAACTACGCGTAATTCTGTATTCAGAACTACCAAGGATTCCCGGACGGTATTTACAATTGCTTCGGCATAATCGTGAGACTTTTTGAGCTGCGAGGCAGTGCATTTTATGGCGTCAATGTCAACCAACACTACCACAGCACCATCAATTTTATTGTCTATTGTTCGATAAGGTCGAATTCGCAGGTCATAAAAATGACCTTCTTGGTCTTGGACTTCTTGAGCTTTCAGGTTGAGGGTGCTAATCACCTCTAAGATTTGTTTTTCTAAATCTGTGATACTGAGACTATGTTTAATATCACTCAGTGGTCGCCCTACATCCGTGGGAATTAGATTGAAAATTGTCTGCGCTGAGGGTGTAAAACGCCGAATCCGTAAATCCCCACCTAACATGAGGATCGGAATATTAATACTGCTGAGCAGATTTAGTAAATCATTACTGACTTGAGTTGATTCGATATTCCGCCGTTGCAGTTCGTCGTTAATGGTGTTCAGTTCTTCATTAGTTGCTTGAATTTCTTCTTTGGCGGTTTCTAGTTCCTCATTGGTACTTTGCAACTCTTCGTTACTTGAGAGGATCTCTTCGTTGGCAGCTCTGAGGTCTTGATTTGTGGCTTGCTGTTCCTCAATAATCGATTGCAGATGTTCTTTGGTGCTTGCCAACTCCTGTTTGAGTTGGGTGGTTTCTTGCTCGTGAAGTGTTGACCGCCTAGATCTGACGCGGCCGTCACCAGTTGCTTCTGGTGCACCATGTAGTGAAGAGGAGATGTCTTCAAACAGAACTAAAAAGTAGGTTTCTGCTGCTACGGGAGGTTTGAACGGAATTACATCAAACTTAACTTGCCTAACTCCATCGCCATCTCTGAGTTGTAAACCTTCCTTGGTAATAGACTGTTGCTGCTTTTTTGCCTGGTGAATGGCGGTGCGTAATTCTAGGCGCAAATCTGTTTTGGCCATCTTCAGCAAATTAAAGCTTGGTCTTCCGGGTGCAGGTTGTAGATAGGAACTAGTCTGTCCTCTAAATTGGAGAATTTCTAACTCGCTGTTGATAATTACACCGACTGGAGAGTATCGATTTAATACGATCTGGTCAGCCTCTTTTTGGATTTGTAAATCGTTTAATCCATCGTCGCTGAGTGTGGGTTGAGAGTGGATAGTTTCTATGGGGTAAGGGTTGGCAATCAGATCGATACTCGGTCGAGCTGATGACATTTTCCGTGAATAAATCTTGTACTTTCTGTCTACTAAAGTAAACAAGTCTGTAAACTCACCAACTGTTTCTGAAGTACCTAACATCAAATAACCGGTTGACTTGAGACCATAGTGAAGGATTCGTAAGAGTTTCTTTTGGGTTGTGCTTCCCAAATAAATCAACACATTTCGACAAGTAATCAAATCCAGCCGTGAGAAAGGTGGATCACCGATCAGGTTTTGTCTGGCGAAGACACACAATTCGCGCACTACCTTGCTAATCTGGTAACCGTTTTCTATTGGGACAAAGAAGCGCTGTAGACGTTCTGGAGAGATATCTGCTACTTGGCTGGGTTTGTAAATGCCGTTACGTGCTTTGTCGATGGCTACTTCATTAACGTCTGTAGCAAAAATCTGAATGGGCAGATTGATTCCTTGAGTTGTTAAATATTCCAGTAAGCAAATAGCAATGGAGTAAGCTTCCTCACCTGTTGAACATCCCGCTACCCAGATTCGCACAGGCGATTCTGGCGTTCGATCTTTGGTAATAATCGGAAATATCTTGGTTTTTAAAGCGTCAAAAGCTTCGCTATCCCGGAAAAAGCAGGTGACGGTGATCAGCACATCTTGATACAAAGCATTCACTTCTTCTGGGCGATCCTGGAGATATTTGACATAATCTTCCAGGTTTGCCAGTTTGTGCAAAACCATCCGGCGCAAGATTCGCCGCTTCAAAGTAGTTTGCTTGTAGTTGCTAAAGTCAACTCCTGAAGAAATTCGCAGCAGACTATAGATTGTAGAGAGAGCATCTGTGTTTTCCGTCGGCAATACTTCACTAGGTTTGATTGGGCTAGGGCTAGCGATATAGGGATGACGACTAATTTTTGCCAGTTCTTCGGCGATCGCTTCTGGCGGTAAAATAAAGTCTACATAACCAGAAGCGATGGCCGTGTTTGGCATACTACTGACTTTTGCTGTCTCTTCACATTGAGCAAAGGTAATGCCGCCAGCCCCTTTAATTACTTCCAATCCCCTTGCGCCATCTGCATCGCCTCCTGATAATACCACGGCGATCGCTTGACTTCCCCGCTCCTCTGCCAAGGAAATAAAGAAAGCATCCACTGTCATAAAATGGCCAAGAATCTTCCCCCGTGGTGACAGTTTCAACGCCCCCTGAGAAATAGTCATCTTGGCATTGGGCGGAATCACATACACATGATTTGGTTCCACCACCATCCCATCCTGCACCTCATATACAGGCATCTGAGTTTTTCGGGAGAGAATTTCACTCAACAAGCTTTTTTGATTGGGGCTTAAGTGTTGAATCAGTACAAACGCCATGCCTGTATCGATTGGCAAATGGCTGAGCAATTGTGTAAATGCTTCTAATCCACCCGCAGACGCCCCCATTGCCACAATTGGAAATAATTCTTTCTGATTTTCTCGTTTTTCTTCGTTATTGCCACCTTTGTCTGTAGTGGAATTAGATTGAGACTTTTTGGAAGACCGCCTGGATGTCATCTTGTGTACTAAATATTTATTTGGGGTGCTTCCTCTTTAATTAAAAGGAATTATAATATATTTCTATTTTGACTACTTTCACATCACTTTCATTCAATGCGGCTGATATTATACCCATAGTATTAGAAATCTTCTACTCCAAAAGTTAGGTTTGTCTACAAGTTAGGGCAAAACCAACACTGATATTTCAATACCTGAAGTTCAGAGGTGGATTAATCCAGTTCAAATACTCATTAATCCAGTTCAGAGGTGGATTAATCCAGTTCAAATACTCATTAATCCAGTTCAGAGGTGGATTAATCCAGTTCAAATACTCATTAATCCAGTTCAGAGGTGGATTAATCCAGTTCAAATACTCATTAATCCAGTTCAGAGGTGGATTAATCCAGTTCAAATACTCATTAATCCAGTTCAGAGGTGG
>NZ_CAWUDO010000227.1:0-3863 GCF_963920935.1 Nostoc sp. CCY 9925
ACATTTTCAGATCTGTTTTAATTTTTATTAGTAAATAAGATGCGGCCGCCCTGAGTTGCTGCTCAAGCTGCTCATCCCAGAAGGCGGCTTCTATTTTGTGTCCATCTGGATCGCGCACAAAGCAGCCGTAATACGGCTCACTATAGTCGGGTCTGCCACCGGGGGCACCATCGTCTTTGCCTCCTGCCGCTAATGCTGCCTCATAGAAGGCGTGGACTGCTTCTTTTGTAGGAGCAATAAAACCAATGTGAGTTCCATTGCCAACCGTTGCAGGTTGCCCGTCGAAGGGAGTTCCCACCCAAAATTCGGGATACTGTTTGCCATAGGCGATCGCCCCCGGATGCTCCATAAATCGCTTACAGCCCAATGTTGGCAACACAGCATCATAGAAGGCGATCGCTCGTTCAAAATCATTAGTACCAATCGAAACGTGCGAGAGAATGCTGGGATTGTTATCCATGTCGGAATCCTCTATCAGTTGAGGTGGATGTGGATGTGGATGTGCCAGAGAGCCGATCGGTGATTTGCTGCACCCTAACACAACTTGATGAAACGATTGGATTATAACAGTACTAAAGTACTAAGCCGACTTGTCTTCTTTTGCCTTTTGTTAAGTTACAAGTTCACCCTGTTAGAAGATTTTTCATTTCTTTTCAACGGCATCATGGATGCCTGGCGCTTTAAACTGTTGTAAACCCTTAGCCGGACTAAATGTTAGGTTGAACTTCGCGCAACCGACGTTCCAGAAAACGACGCTCACTGTCATTTGTCACTAATTCTAGTGCCCGTGTATAGCTCTGGGTCGCTTCCTCTAATGCTCCAACACGCCGGAATAAATCTGCACGGGTGGCATGAAAGAGATGATAGCTGTCCAGTTCTGGAGCAAGGCTATCAATCAGTCCAAATGCGGCTTGAGGACTGTCTGCCATTGCGATCGCCACTGCTCGGTTCAAGGTCACAATGGGTGAGGGTTGTAAGCGTTCCAACACCTCATAGAGCTGCACGATCTGCGCCCAGTCTGTTTCTTCGGCGCGGGTTCCCTGACAATGGAGGGCGGCGATCGCCGCTTGCAGGGCATACACTCCGGTTCCAAAGAGCAACGCTTCCTCTACCAGAGGTAACGCCTCAGCAATCTGTAGATGGTTCCAACGACTGCGATCCTGATCTTCTAGCAAAATCAAATCGCCTGCCTCATCTAGACGCGCATTGCGCCGCGAATCGTGCAATAACATCAGCGCCACCAGTGCTGTGACTTCAGATGGGGGTTGGGGTGCCAGCAATTGCCGCACCAGTTGCCCCAAGCGAATCGCTTTGATGCAGAGGTCAGCCCGCACGATCGCATCTCCTTTGGTTGCGGCATAGCCTTCGTTGAAGATGAGATAGATGACTGTCAGGACTGCCTCTATCCGGGGAGCGAGATCAGTCGTCTCAGGTACTTTGTAAGGAATGCCTGCGTCTTGAATTTTGCGTTTAGCACGAACTAACCGCTGTGCCATTGTTGCAGTCGGTATAAGAAAGGCGCGGGCAATTTCGTCGGTTTCCAGTCCACCCAACATTCGGAGGGTCAACGCTACTTGAGTTTCCGTTGCCAGTGCCGGGTGACAGCAGGTAAAGATTAATCGCAGGCGATCGTCTCCAATTTCATCACTGTCATAGGTTGGTTCTTCAGTGGATGGAATTAAGCCAGATGCCGCATACCACTCCAGTTTTTCGGTCAGTTTCGTGCGTCGTCGGAGGCGATCGATCGCCTTGTACCGGGCAGTTCAGATAATCCAGGCACGGGGACGATCGGGAATACCGTCGCTTTCCCACTGATTCACTGCCGCTGTAAATGCTGCCTGTGCAGCTTCTTCAGCTACATCAAAATCTCCAACCAGCCGAATCAGAATAGCGACAATGCGCCCCCATTCAGTTCGATAAAGGGCAGTAATTGCTTGAGCCACATCTGTTTTTGGGATTGAAGCCATACCTTTTACAAAAATACATAAAGAATTTTGGGCAAGGTGTCGATTTGAGCAATTGCCGTTCGACTGACTGATAAAGGAAGATAAGTTCAATTGTACTAGACAAAATTTTTGCACTCAGGTGTCGATTTGGACAATTCCCGTTCGACTTAATCACAAAGGAGGCAACCGAATGAAATATTTGCTGCTGATTTATATGGACGAAAACGCCATGAGCGACACCGAGCGGGAGCATTGCTATGGGGAATCTGCCCAACTCGCCCAGGACTTGCTCCCCTCAAGGACAATTTCTGGCGACGGCTCCACTCCATCCTGTTGCAACCGCAACCAGTGTCCAAGTCCGTGATGGCAAATCACTCGTGACCGATGGACCATTTGCCGAAACCCGCGAACAATTGGGTGGATTCTTCCTCGTTAATGCTCAGGATTTGGATGAAGCCATTGCGATCGCCACCCGCATCCCAGGTGCAAAAGTCGGCACCGTCGAAATCCGTCCTGTCATCGAAGTTGCGGGACTACCAGCACAGCCCTGACCGTCCTTAACCGCTTGAACTCAAGGAGAACCCTCATGCAAAACAATTCCAAAATCACTCCCTGTTTATGGTTTGACGATCAAGCCGAAGCCGCCGCTCAGTTTTATACGTCGATTTTTCGCAATTCCAAAATTGTCCACGTCAGTCGATATGGAGACGCTGGACAGGAAATTCACGGAAAACCAGCCGGATCTGTCATGACTGTCAGCTTTGAACTTGATGG
Organism: Nostoc sp. CCY 9925; assembly: GCF_963920935.1. NCBI lineage: Bacteria > Bacillati > Cyanobacteriota > Cyanophyceae > Nostocales > Nostocaceae > Nostoc > Nostoc sp. CCY 9925. The sequence goes on from NZ_CAWUDO010000227.1 coordinate 2,721, forward strand.
TCAGCCGTTTACAGCACTCAACGGTGGTCTGACATTCAAATTTAACGAGGCGATTTCCTTCCAAATCTTTTGCGATACTCAGGCGGACGTGGACGATTACTGGCAAAAATTGTCTGCTGGTGGGGATGAAACCGCACAGCAATGCGGCTGGCTCAAAGACAAATACGGTGTCTCCTGGCAAATTATTCCTCGCATTCTGATTGAATTACTCAACCACCCCGATGCGGCAACCTCTCAAAAAGTGACTACTACCATGCTGCAAATGAAGAAGATCGAGATTGATGAACTCAAACGTGTCGCTGCTGATTAGCGGTTCCTTCGGAGTTGCGCTTTGTGCTAATCAGCACACCCAACCCCTCGTAATCTAACTCAAAACCATTCAACAGGAGATTTCACAATGAAAGTCATGGTCTTTGTCAAAGCAACCCAAGACTCCGAAACTGGGGTCATGCCGAGCGAACAGCTTTTAACTGAAATGGGGCAGTACAACGAAGAATTAGCCAGGGCAGGTATCTTGCTCGCCGCTGAGGGGTTTCATCCTAGCTCAAAAGGGGTGCGAGTTCACTTTTCAGGAACCGATCGCACCGTCACCCAGGGACCTTTCACTCCAGCGCAGGAGCTAGTGGCAGGGTACTGGCTGTGGCAGGTGAACTCAATGGAAGAGGCAGTTGCTTGGGTAAAGCGCTGCCCTAACCCTATGCCAGGAGACTCCGAGATTGAGATTCGTCCCGTATTTGAGGCAGAGGATTTTGGTGAAGTCCTGACACCCGCCTTAAGGGAGCAGGAAGACCGCATTCGCGCTCAACTTGAAACGCAGCAGCAAGAGTAACGTCAGCGAAGAGGACAAGGGGCAGGGGGCGGGGGGCGGGGGGCAGGGGGGAGAACCCCATAAATAAATTTAGGGGCTTTAAACCCTTGTGGCAGGGGAACTCCAGTATCTTTCTCCCTTGCTCCCTGCTCCCTGCTCCCTGCTCCCCTGCCTCTTTGGTCATCAGCAACCGCGCAAATGATGTTGATGTGCGAACGATCCGCTCATCAAAACGCAGAATCGATTACAAAAGGAGAAATCAATGCAACTCAATTCTTACCGGGAGCAACGCGATTTTGTGAGGTCGGGTAAAAAAGTGCGATCGCTAAAACTTT
>NZ_CAWUDO010000228.1:0-3718 GCF_963920935.1 Nostoc sp. CCY 9925
AGCGCAAGTAAATTGGCCAGATGTATGATATTCTTTATTTATAGGGAATCTAAACAAGGACAAAAACTCATTAGGTTCCTTTGAAGTGAGTATCAGACCAGCCTCATCAGTTATTGGTGATGGCATAACGTTAATCGAAGTGGAGCAAAACCGCCTAAAAATCGGTTTTTCGTTTGGCGAAGCTGTTGCCATAGCGTAGGCTGGACTGATTTTTTTATGTATCTTATTTGCAGCGAAAATAATACTTGTCTTGCTGTGAGTAAACAGAAATTTCTCATTCACCTGCCGTATCTGTGAAAGTTTTTTGGATTTTTGGTGACAGAATTGTCACTAATTTTTAGCATCCTTGTTGTATCTCGCATCCCGCTAATATTTACTGCCATATCTGTAAGAAGCTGTTTAACTTCTAGCAAATAACTGCAATATTTATAGTGCTGGATAGACGGTTGATGTCCACTATCTAACAGCATCAATTCAGTCACAAGCTGGGTAGTAAATACTTTCAATATTTACAACTCCAATTTGATTCAATACTCTGCTTGATTACACCATAATCTGGGAGCCGAATTAATAAGTCTGCGCCATTATTGAGGTTTTTATGCGGAAAATCGCTATTTATGGAAGAGGGGGAGTTGGCAAGTCCACAACAACTCAAAATGTAGTGGCTGGACTCACTGATCTGGATCGTAAGGTGATGGTTGTAGGGTGTGACTCAAAAGCAGACTCCACCCGCCTCCTCTTGGGGGGATTCCACCAGAAGATTGTACTCGACACGTTGCGTAAAGAAGAAGATGATGATTTTAATCTAGAAGACTTCCGCCAGGTGGGATGGGGGAAGACGCTGTGTGTGGAATCGGGTGGGCCGGAACCTGGTGTAGGATGTGCAGGTAGAGGCATTTTGACATCAATTGGGTTGCTGGAACAACTTGGTGCTTATGATGATGCAGTTAGACTTGATTATACATTTTATGACGGTCTAGGTGACGTGGTATGCGGTGGATTTGTCATGCCCATTCGTGAACGCAAAGCTCAAGAAGTTTACATTATCACTTCTGGGGAAATTATGGCAATGTATACCGTCAACAACATCTGCCGAAGTATTCAAAAGTATGCACCCATAGGCGGTATACGTCTGGGAGGATTGATTTGCAACTCTCGCAAAGTCGATGAGGAAGATGATTTGATCAAAGCTCTGGCAGAGAAACTCGGGACTCAAATGATCTACTCTATACCCAGAGACAATATGGTGCAACAAGCAGAGTTCCACCGCAAGACGGTGATTGAGTATGCTCCTGAGTCTGAACAGGCGCAGCACTATCGCAACCTAGCAATGGCAATTGACCAAAATACAGATTTTGTCACTCCGAAATCTATGTCTAACGATCAGCTAGAGGAACTGCTGGTACAGTTTGGGTTGTTTAGACACCTCCAAACATTAGGTATTAGCCCAAACTCCACAAAGGTTGCAGATTCATTTTCGGAGATACCTCTTGAATAGGACGATGCAGTAGGGGTTATCCCTTATACAAAGTGTCTGGAGCAATTGGCGATCTCTGACTCGAAAAAGCAGAAAAAACTGCGTAAACTTCTTACCATCATTTGAGAAATCGGCGTTCTGAACCACGCCAAAATTCGTCTACCTCATTGAAGGAGGAGAACTCATTATGTTGACCGAAGAGGTTTTAGTCGAAAAATTTATCACCATAGTCAAGGAACGCTGTGCCAAAGTAGGTGAGTTGCTCCAGTACTGCCACGTCGAACTCGTAAACTCTTACTGGGGCTGCCCTCCAAAACTTATACAACATTTTGTTGTTTATTATCCTAATATGCTGTTTGCCTCAATTAATGACAACAAAGATGTTTTCAGAGGCGTTGCTCAAGATTTGGGGATATGTCAGGCTGTTTGCATAAATGCCACACGCATTATTCGCGATCCCGCCTCAAGGTTGAAGGAAAAGAACCCGATCTTATGGTTGGAACTCCAGTGGGTGGCAGTACCAACTAAAAAAGGCAATTGGCATCTAGATCAGGATTTACCGCACTCGGACTAAGTACAGCTTTGCGTAAAACCGTGGCGAATTGAGGGTTGAAATTTAAACGCAAAGGGGCGCAGAGTAACGCAAAGTCTGTTTGAGTCCATTCGCTACGAATTAATGCAAAGCTGTACTAAGTTTTCTGTTGGTGACGTAGTTTGCCGACTGCGATGCCTAGTTTGGCAAGCTACGCTAAATCACTAAAATAGTATCCAAAAAATGCAAGTATTTTAGCGATATGTATGCTATACTTGCAGCAAATAAGCAAAATTGTCAAAACATCAATATGTCTGACAACAAAAGCGGCAAATACGAGAAAACCTTGCGATTGACCCAACAGATTTAAGTTTGTCTGCTGTGGCTTTTTCTAACGGAGATATACAGCCTCATGAAACTGGATGTGAATCTTTGCAATAACCTGAAGTCAATTAGAACTCGCTTGGGTATGAGTCAGCAAGAATTAGCTAATATAGCTGGCGTTACTCGTCAGAGTATTGGTGGTGTGGAACTAGGGCAATATGCTCCTTCTGTTGCTATGTCACTGCGTTTAGCCAAGGCTCTTGGCTGCCAAGTAGAGGACTTATTCTGGTTTGAAGAAGATTTACCAGAAGTTGAGGCAATTCTTGCGGGATCAGTCCCTAAGCAACAGCGATCGCGAGTTAGTCTAGCGCGGGTTGGGGATCAGTGGATAGCTTATCCCCTCGTTGGGAATGATGCTTTTCGGATCGAAATGATTCCAGCTGATGGTGAGACGCTTGCAGTGATCTACCCTGATGCTAAGGAATCCGTAAGGGTGGAAGAGTTACCCAGCATCAGCAAATTGTCATTAGCGTCAGAAGTAGCTAGTAATGCGGAGGGTGAAGCACAGAGCCAGAAGGGTACAAATAAAGTCCTGGTTCGGATTCTGGATGATATAAACAAACTACACAATACAGTTGTGATTGCTGGTTGTACGCCTGTGCTTTCCCTCTTGGCAAGAGCAACTGAACGTTGGCATCCGCAACTGCGAATTCATTATCGTTTCGCCCACAGCAAGGCTGCATTACGTAGTCTGTGCAAAGGTGAAGTTCATATTGCAGGAATGCACTTATACGATCCCAAAACTGGGGAACATAACATTCCCTTTGCGCGGGAGGCTTTAACAGGCAAGAGTGCCGTTTTGATTACCCTTGGAGTTTGGGAAGAAGGTTTGTTAGTCCCATCAGGAAACCCAAGGGGAATTAAAACAGTTTCCGACTTAGTAGAATTTGGAGCAACTATTGTCACCCATGAAGTAGGTTCTGGCAGTCGGATGCTTTTAGAACGAAAACTCCAAGAAGAAGGAGTGCCATTGCACAAAGTTAAAGGATCTGATCATATCGTTCACAGCCATCAAGATGTTGCCTTATCCGTAGTCTCAGGAATCGCTGATGCAGGTATCAGTACCGCATCTATAGCTACTGCCTTTGGATTGGGATTTATCCCCCTTCACCGGGCGCGATACGACTTGGTGATTATTAAAGAATACTTGGAAGAAGAACCAGTAAAGCAATTTCTCAGTATCTTGGGACATCAGCTAGTGCGATCGCAATTAGAGATTCTCGGCGGCTATGACACTAGCAATATTGGAGAAGTTGTAGCAAATATTTAATAATTCGTAATTCGTAATTCGTAATTCGTAATTCGTAATTCGTAATTCGTAATTC
>NZ_CAWUDO010000229.1:0-3518 GCF_963920935.1 Nostoc sp. CCY 9925
ATCTGCTGTATCCATAGTGGTTCGCCCTTTTGGCAAAACTTTTTGGTTTACTGATCACGTAACTTTTCGATTGCGTGCTCAAGTAAAACTGTATCTATTTGCTCTAGAGATGTCGAGTCTTGCGAATATCCTGAAACAGCTCCTTCCGGAGTAACCACAAGGGTTTGTTCCTCAACAGCATAGAGGATTGAGAGAAGACGATCCACATTAGCGGTGATATCAACAGAGACTGGAAATTGAGCAACAGTAGCAGAAATAGTATGCTTCATAAAGCTTTTAATAGTGAGGCCGATCGCCTTAAAGCAGTAGATTAGTAAAAAAGCTTAAACAAATTGATTAGCACTCAACTCTCAAATTGTGTACTAATTATACGGTAAACCTATCTAATTACTGTATTTTGTTTTTTGAATCCTAGAATCAGTTAAACCTAAAGGTGCGATTTGGTATTAGTTTTCAATGCGATAACGTATTAACTGCTTAATTGCTGTTATCGGCAATCCTAACGCTTGAGCGCTTGCGGCATCAACTTGAGCAAATTCAGTCACAGGGAACTCAAATTCCATCTGCTTTAACACCGAATCAGCAGTGTAAACTTTGACTTCAGTCAACTTTTCTTGACGTTGAATTACCGCTTCAATAGACATGACAGCGAGTGAAACAGAAAACTGAATGTGATGTTTTGAGTCGGCGTGGATTTGGGCGGTTGTGTCATAGGTGTAGCTTAAGACTTGATGTGTCAGCAAACCCGTACTTAACCAAAAAAATAGTCCGATTAAGGGTATTGGCAGCCAAAACTCTAGTCCTAAGTTAATTAGAAATTGCAGCCAACGAGGTCGAGCCATAACCCTGTTTTGTCACTTTCGGTAAACAATAATTGAAACAAAATTCTCAACCTTTGATTGGATAAAGCTTTGAGCCTTTATTTATTAACAGAAACTAAAATTTCTAGCCAAAACTCAGAAATCAAAGCTTCAGAAGGCTGTCAGAGATTGGCTGATACCAGTTTGACATAACAGGGATAATACAGAAAAAGGTTGATGATAAATTTATCATAGGAAAATAGAAAGTATAGCGACATAATGAATGAGAATCTTGCTTGTAGAGGATGATATTACTCAGTTACAACCACTACAGGGTGCGCTCTCGAAAGTTGGACATGTTGTAGATGGTGCTGAAGATGGTGAAACAGCCCAGTGGTTAATGGAACAGAGAGACTACGACCTGTTAATTTTAGATTGGATGTTGCCCAAGGTCAGTGGTGTGAGTCTGTGTCAAAAGTATCGTCAAGCAGGCAAAACGGCTCCAGTAATGATTCTCACTGCTAAGGATGCAATTTTGGATAAAGTGTCTGCTTTGGATGTTGGTGCAGATGACTACCTAGTTAAACCCTTTAGTTTGCTCGAACTATTGGCACGAGTACGAGCATTGGGACGCAGAGCGCCACTGTGGCAAGGTGACACGCTAGAGTTAGCCGACTTACAACTTCATCTCAACACTCTAACGTTACAACGCCAGGAAGTTACAGTCCAGTTATCGGGTCGAGAGTTTCAATTGCTGGAATACTTTCTGCGACATCCTCAGCAAGTACTCACTCACGCCCAAATCGAACAAGCACTTTGGGAGTGGAATTTACAGCCAGATAGTAAAGCAATAACGATGTTAGTGCATCGACTACGGCAGCGCTTACAGATGGTAAAAGCAGAAGATTGGCTTGAGACCGTGTACGGTATAGGATATCGATTAGTTGCTCCTGAATAATGCGATCGCTCATTCCTCCCATGTTCAGCCGCAGTCGGCGTAACCTAGCTCGCTGGTTTACGCTCTCAATGGGAAGTATTCTGGTTATCTTTGCAACCATACTTTACTTTTTAGAAGTCAAAGAGCAATTGCGGGCATTTGACCAAGAACTTTACAATACAACGCAGCTGATGGTGGCGGGTGTTGAAGATGGACGTTACCAACAACAGCAACGCATTAGTCTCGAAGATGTCCCCATCTTAGGTGGTGAAGCTTTGCCCTTTGACAATAAAATTATTTATGCCCGTTGGTACACTCCCAAAAAGCAACTACTAGAGTTTTTTGGTGTCACTCCATCAGAGCAGTTAAAAAATCAACTAGGATTTCAAACAATTGAGTTAGGCGATCGCGTTTCCACTAGTGTTCGTCACAATCAACTGCTGCGTCAATTAACAGTTCCGGTTTTTCAGGATAAACAATTAATTGGCTATCTGGAAATAGCAGCTTCTTTAGCACCTGTTGAAGAAACTTTATGGTCTTTGAGACTGTTTTTAATAGTAGGTGTGCCTATTGCTTTAAGTGTAATTGGTTTGACGGGTTGGTTTCTTGGTGGAATGGCTATGCAGCCAATTCGCCAATCCTACGAGCAATTACAGCGCTTCACTGCTGATGCCTCCCACGAACTACGGACACCGCTTCAAGCAATTCGGAATCACGCTCAGTTTGGTTTGCTCGAACCAATCGATCCTAATCAACAGCAAAGTTCTCTAGATAATATTGACCAGATTGCCCAATCAATGGGAATGTTGATTAGTGATTTATTATTCTTAGCTCGGAATGAAGGACAGTTAAAACCAGAGGCACTTAACCTCGTCAATTTGGTTAGCTGGCTCGAAACATTAGTAGAAGAATACACCCATTCAGCAAAGGCAAAAAACTTAGAATTAACCAGCGAATTTCCCGAACAATTGGTAATGTTGAGAATCAATCAAGATTTAATGCGGCAAGCAGTAAAAAATCTTCTCAGTAATGCCTGCCACTACACGCCGTCTGGAGGTAGAGTTCGCTTACGAGTTTTCCTTGCGTCTCGTTGGGTGGTAATTGAAGTCCAGGATAGCGGTATTGGGATTCCAGAGGCAGATTTACCCCATATCTTCGAGAGGTTTTATCGAGTAGATAGTGTACGCTCGCGCCATACAGGAGGTTTTGGGTTAGGATTAGCGATCGCACAACAGATTGTCCAGGTACATGGGGGACAAATTCTAGCAATCAGCCGTTTGGGTGAAGGCTCTACATTTCAAATCAAACTACCATCCACGCCTAAATCCTCACCATAACGAACAATTAATAGCAGGTGGGCTAGCAAATATTTTCATTCGTAGTGAAAGAAGACCCTGGCTGGCGATCAAGCTGTTACCCAGGGCGAACGCATCTAAATGTAGTACATATATACTTAAAGAAGCTTAATCGCTTGTGTCAGGGAGGTAAACAGGGCGGCCGCATCATGTCAACAAGCAAAGTCTATTCTCAATAGAACTAAAATTAATGTCATTAACTCTTGCTTATTGCGAAAATTTTAGGCGATCGCTTTGGGGCTTAAAAAATAATCAAGCGCGAAATCCTGATTTTTTCGTTGGTTTTTAACCTTCGTTGTGATCAAGAGTAATTTAGATGCGTTTGCCCTGAGCCCCCACCAATCGCCCAGATTTCATCGCCTTGGTGTTTAGCATCCAGGGCCATACCTACTACTTTTTTCAAATATTTTTCATACCAGTCCTTAA
>NZ_CAWUDO010000230.1:0-3448 GCF_963920935.1 Nostoc sp. CCY 9925
TTTAACTCGCAATCTTTCACTGCGAATCAATAGTTTTAACGGCTCAAGAGAGCAATTTGACTCTAAAGAATATAGTTCCTTTTGCCTATAATAATCTGAGGTAAAAGACCCTAAGTGTATTGTGAGACTTTCGCCTTCGGGAATTTCTTTTAACCCCGCTTCTATGCCCTCAAAGATAGGCAGCATTTGCGATGATTCTAAATTCGGATGAATACCTAAACAATCAAAGCAGAATTTGATTTGAATATTTTCACCTTTTTTGAGAATTAATGCGCCTAGACCCTGCCTACCTCCTAAGTTGAGGTCACAAATGCCCGCTAAATGGATAATATCTTCAAAGGGAGTGAGCATTTTGACAACACTAATCTGCTCGTTTTCTAATGCTCCTTTACCTAATTTTTCTTTAGCCTGATTAAAAGAATTTGGCATAATATCAATAACTGAAATTTAACTAGAACTTAGAACTTATTTTTCTTCCGACTTCCGACCTTCGACTTCTGTTTTATTGATTGAAATTTCATATATCCCCTGCTAATCCGAGGGACGCTAACGAACTTCCCGAAAAAGTCTTTATTTGTAGAAATTGTCCACCAGGAACCCCATCCCCAAGCAATACTTAATCCTGTACCTAACCAACTTGTTTTCAGTAGATAATTAAAGATAAATACATTGCCTACTGCTATTAATGTCCAGGGAAATATTTGGTCGGCAGGGAATGGCCCTAGTCTTGGTCTTTCTCCTAAAATCCGGTTTACTGTCCGAAAAGTATGTTTCTCTGGCATATTTATTGATTTAACAAATTCGGTAGGTTTAAGTCCCCCGGTTCTATAAACGGTCAGTTTTGTGGTCGGTGTAGCACCCATTACAAAACTGTACTTCAGACGAACGACCTCCGACCTCCGAGTTCTTTCTTCCGACTTCTTGAATAAAGAGTTATCAGCTATTAATTCAAATGCCTATTTCTCAACAAATGATAACCAAAAAAGCTTTTTTACTGTAAGAATTCAAAAGTCAGAATTCATGAGGCAGAAGAGTAAAACAATCAGGAACTCACTTGACCCATAAATATACTTGTGATATCAAATCTCCTATAAATTTTGACTTCTGACTTCTGACTCTTGAGTTCTGAATTCTTACTTTTTACTGAACAATCAGACCAGTAATTAAATCTCCAACGAAAACTGCCATAACTATGATTAATGGAGTTCTTGCTAGCGTCTGCCAGTCTTCATCATTCCGGGCAGACTGAATAATGCGAACTAAACTGATACCAACATATAATAGAAATAAAGCTCTCAATACATTGAAAAAAAGTTCGATAACTTCTGATGTTTGTCCATTGTTGGCATTACCAAAAGTGTTTGTCATCCAAGTTTGAGCATTATTGAAAAATTGAGCATTAGCTGGAGCCGCCGCAAAATCAATTAGACAAATTACTGCTAACAGCGCAAACAAAACAGCATAGAGATTAACTCCATACTTTCGTTGTAATTTATCGAAGTTAGTAAATAATGCTTGTGACTGTTTCGGCAAGGCAATGACGATGGCGGACGCAATCATAAATCCACCCATCAATATATTGTGGACGGACATCTCTGCTATCATCAACACACCAGTCACGCCCATGAGTGTAAGTGTGTTTTTCTTCGCCCTGTCATTCTTTGGGGAAGGTGAGAGCGTTGCTGTTGCCGAAGCGGAAAAACTTTCTGGGTATTCGTAGTCAGTACGCATCTGCTTTCGTTCTCCTGAACGATTTGATGAGGAATACGCACATTTTTAAATAAATCAACTTCAAGATGGAGACACCTTAGTACTAAAAAAAATAGCACGAAAGTACTAGTATAATATTGCTAACATTCATTTTTTAAGTATCCAGACATCAATTATAGTATTAGCAACCTTTTTGCTTGATATATAATACCTGCAATTATTTATTAGTATAAATATTTTTGTAATTAGCTCAGTAAGATAAAAATTTCGGGATTGACTTTTGCTTGGTTTTGTGGATTAAAGCCTGTTCAATGTAATACATTGTACTGGTGTTTAGAGTGAATTTTCGTAAAGTACATTCAAAAACTTCACAGCTTCACGTTTAGTTGTTTGAGAACGTAAATCGTATTTTTGGGTAGTCGCTGGGTTCGCGTGACCTGCAAGTTCACAAACGGTGAAAACATCTATACCCGCTTCTAGTAGTCTCGACAAATACACTGCCGCCGGATGAAGTGCCAACGGCAGTGATGTGGACAGCACTAAATCAATTATTAAATTGATAACATTAATCTGACAAACTACTTAAGCACCAAAGACTTTTTGCTATCAAAATCGATGTCATTCTTTGGCTGATGATAACGGTTGAATGTTGAGCTTGTCCCCTACCTTGATATTGGCAGCGCCAGGAGCTAGCTCTAGCACCTGATTAGCAACCCGCCCCTTATAAATAGGGCAAGGAGTTTTGTGGCACGGTTCGGCATTGTAAACCGCAGTTGTCACCACATTGTTCTTGAGATAAAAAATGTCTAATGGAAAATTTACCTTGTACATCCAAAAAGGCACATTGTAAATTTCTGCCTCCAAGTTGAATAACATTCCGCGATCGCGTGGCAAAGATGCTCGAAATTTTAGCCCTTTCTCTAATTGCTCTGGTGTAGAGGCGACTTCTAGCTTAAATGTGCTAGAGCCTACGGTGGGCGGAACGCCATCGCCTTTCGTGAGAATGTGCGTAACCGGTAAATTTTGGGGACGAGTTTGGATGTAACCGCTAGCCACAGTGCCAATGATAATTGATACTCCAGCAACAGGGCCTAGTATGTTCAGTAACTTGAAAGCAGCAACGTATAAATCCTTCTTGGAACTGATTTTTAAAGTTTTCATGATTATCCAAAAATATCAACATTGCCGAGACTATATATGGATGAATCGATAGGGCTAGATGGTTGACCTTGTAAAGTCGCAATGTTACGCATACTTTCAACTCGGTCAGCTTCGCGGATGGCCAGAGGATTCATACTCTGCCTTGCTGCTAACAATGCCGACAATGTAATCTCAAGCGATGGCAGTTCTTGAAGGGGTGTAACATCATCACCAAACATTTGACAGAAACTAGAGACGGCGGCACGTTCTACAATGGCCCCAATCTCAGCACCGACACATCGAAGCGTGGCTTTGAGTATCCTTTTCCATTCTTGTTCGGTGTAACCATCGCCCCCATTACGGAAACGAGGATCAAAACGGGCTAAGTGAATCTTGAATATTTCGTGCCGTTCTCCATAATTGGGTAAATCTACCTTGAAAATCTCGTCAAAGCGTCCACTCCTGGTTAATTCAGGGGGTAGCCATTCAATGTTATTGGCAGAAGCGATAATTAAAACCTCACTAGTACGTTCTTGCATCCAAGTCAAAAGCATACCAGCTAGGCGTTTGGATAAATCATCATCCCCGGCGAATCCCT
>NZ_CAWUDO010000231.1:0-3351 GCF_963920935.1 Nostoc sp. CCY 9925
TGGATTCATCCACCTTTGAACTGGATTCATCCACCTTTGAACTGGATTCATCCACTTTTAAACTGGATTCATCCACCTTTGATACTCGTTGATTGCCAAACGATAAGAGCGATCGCTAATAACTATTTCCCACTAAGCCAATTTATTTCAACTTTATTAGCCCCCCTGCCCCTCTGCCCCCATCAAATCAACATCCCAGCAATACAAGCGGTAATAAAACCCGCTAACAATCCGCCAATCATTGCCCTGACACCCATGCGAGCTAAATCATGCTGGCGATTGGGTGCTATACCAGTAATACCGCCAATGGTAATGCCAATAGAACCGATATTTGCAAAGTTACATAATGCGTAAGTCGCAATAATTACTGAGCGTTGGGAAATTTTACCGTCCTCAATTAGTGCCTTCAAATCCAAAAAAGCAATAAACTCATTGAGAATTGTCTTTGTACCCAATAAAGCCCCAACTTGCCGACAATCAGCCCAAGGTACACCCATCAAAAATGCTACGGGAGCCATCAAATAAGATAAAATCCGCTGCAATGAAAGTTCTTGTAAACCGACAAATCCGCCTAACCAGCCCAACAATGCATTTACAGCAGCTAATAATCCCAAAAAAGCAATAATCATCACCCCAACATTAACTGCTAGCTTTACGCCGTCAATTGCTCCGCTACTAGCTGCATCAATGACATTTACATAATTAGTTTCGACATTCGCCTTTACCTTACCAGCCGTTTCTGATACTTCCGTTTCTGGATACAGCAATTTTGATACCACCAACGATGTGGGAGCAGTCATAAAAAAAGCCGCTATTAGGTGTTCTGTTTGTACGCCAAAGGAAATATACGCCCCTAATACTCCACCTGCAATTGTGGCGAAACCAGTCGTCATCAGTGCATGGAGTTCAGATTGCGTCATATTCGCTATGTAAGGTTTCACCATCAGCGCTGACTCTGTTGGCCCCAAAAAGATATTACCTGCACAGGATAAAGATTCAGAACCCGATGTTTTCATCGTTTTCATCATCACCCACGCCATTATGTTTACTACTCGCTGTAAAATGCCGTAGTGATATAAGACACTAATGAAAGCAGAGAAAAAGATAATTGTCGGCAGCACTTGGAAGGCAAAGAAATGATCCTTAAAATTTTCTCCAAAGACAAACTTCGCACCGACATCCGAGAATGCTAAAAATTTACTGACAATATCTCCGAGAGATTTAAAGACATTCAAACCCCAAGGAGTTTTCAGAATCACTAGAGCAAATATAAACTCCAATCCCAAACCCCACGCTACTATCCGCCAACGCACCGCCTGACGATTCACAGAAAAGGCGTAAGATATGCCAAGAAAAACTAAAATTCCCAACGCAGAAATGGCGCGTTCCATGTTTACTCTTGCGATACAACTTTTTTATCACTTTGTCGTCAACACTTAAAATTACTATGTTTACTCAGTTCAAATTTATGAACCCAGATTAATGTACGCATAGCACTTGTACTCCTAATACTGTATTCTCTGATAAATTAGCGTCTGCAAAAACAGGGATTAGCAGTAATTCCATTCCGGGTTACGCCTGGAAAAGTAAGTTTGTAGATTTGTCTATAAAATTACAACTCTTAAGAGTAAAAATACTATCAATTTCTTTGCCTACTCACTCAATGTAGGTTAAAAATCTGACCAGACAAGTATTTTAGATCTATCCAAACCCCAAGATGCCTTCTAAGCGAATCTTGTTTATCAGTAACGGCCACGGAGAGGACAATCACACCTCTCATGTTATTCAGACCCTGCGCCAATTGTGTCCTTCCATTGAAATGGCAGCAATGCCGATTGTGGGCGAAGGCAAAGCTTACCGCAGCTTGGATATTCCCATTATTGGGCCTACACAAATAATGCCTTCTGGGGGATTCTTCTACATGAAGCGGCTTTATTTGCTCAAAGATTTTCAATCGGGATTGATTGGGTTAACGTGGCGGCAGTTACAAGCGGTGTTGCAGTATGCTCCCAACTGCGATTTGATTATGGCTACTGGGGATTTTGTCTCCCAGACATTTGCTTACTTAACAAAGCGCCCCTTTGTCTCGTTTATCTCTTGTCTTTCTGCTCTCTATGAAGGGCGATTGCGTATCAATCCGTTGCTGTGGCACGATTTGAATTCTTCTCGATGTCTGACAGTTTTCACCAGAGATTCCTATACGGCTTGTGACCTCCAACGCCAAGGTATAGCTAAAGCTCAGTTTGGCGGTATTCCGGCATTAGATCGCCTCGTCCCCGTCGGCAAAGACTTGCACCTCAAACCAGACGTTCCAGCGATCGCTCTCCTCCCAGGCTCACGAATGCCAGAAGCAGCGCGAAATTTCTGTTTGCAGTTGCAGCTAGTGGTAGAAATTGCCAAGGTGATGCCTGAGTCAGGATTCCAGTTTCGCGCCGCCTTGGTACCACGTTTGATGGAGGAACTAGACGACATTGCTAAAAGTCAAGGTTGGCAACTGAATCAAGGCGTACTCACCTATTCTTTGCCTGGTAGTTCTGCTGAGGAATCACGGCTTGTGGAAGTGAGATGTTACTCAGATGCTTTCAGTGACATTGTATATTACTCTAACCTCGTCATTGGTATGGCAGGGTTAGCAGTGGATTTAGCAGTAGCGATCGGCAAACCAATTATCCAAATTCCCGGAGAAGGCCCGCAATTTACCTATCAATTCGCAGAGGCACAAACGCGGCTCTTGGGCATTTCCGCCCAAACCATCGGCACCGGGCCAGCAACTCCAGAGACTCTCAAACAAGCAGCCCGACGAATAGTCGAGACTTTACAAGACGCAGACTACCTCGCTAAGTGTCAACAAAATGGCCCTGAGCGATTTGGCCCACCCGGCGCATCTGAAAGAATTGCCCGCTTTTTGCTAACCTCTCTAGGAGAAATCGAGTAAAAATTACGTCATAACTCAGGAGTCAGAATTCAAAATTCAGAATTCAGAATTGACAAAATTACTGGTGCTACCAAATTTGAATCATGAAGGGAAGGATAACAATACACAATTCAATTAAGTACTTAGGAACTTCCAAAAAATAAAAACAACCGCTTTAGGTTGTTGACTGTTGACTGTTAACTGTTGACTGTTAAGAGTCAACAATAGCAATGGAATATTTTTTTACTTGGAACTCCCTTATTGAATTCGGGGTGTCGTTCATTGAATTCGGGGTGTCGTTCATTGAATTCGGGGTGTCGTTCATTGAATTTGGGGTGTCGTTTATTGAATTCGGGGTGTCGTTCATTGAATTTGGGGTGTTGTTCATTGAATTCGGGGTGTCGTTCATTGAATTTGGGGTGTCGTTTATTGAATTC
>NZ_CAWUDO010000232.1:0-3310 GCF_963920935.1 Nostoc sp. CCY 9925
TTTAACTCGCAATCTTTCACTGCGAATCAATAGTTTTAACGGCTCAAGAGAGCAAGTTGACTCTAAAGAAGATAGTTCCTTTTGCCTATAATAATCCGAGGTAAAAGACCCTAAGTGTATTGTGAGGCTTTCGCCTTCGGGAATTTCTTTTAGCCCAGCTTCTATGCCCTCAAAAATAGGCAGCATTTGCTCTGATGGCAAGTTGGGATGAATCCCTAAACAATCAAAGCAGAATTTGATTTGAATATTTTCATCTTTTTTGAGAATTAATGCGCCTACGCCCTGCCTACCTCCTAAGTTGAGGTCACAAATGCCCGCTAAATGGATAATATCTTCAAAGGGAGTGAGCATTTTGACAACACTAATCTGCTCGTTTTCTAATGCTCCTTTACCTAATTTATCTTTAGCCTGATTAGAAGATTTTGGCATAACTTTTTCAATAACTGAAATTTAATGAAAACTCAAAACTTAGAACTTATTTTTCTTCCGACTTCCGACCTCCGACTTCCGACTTCCGACTTCCGACCTCCGACCTCTGTTGTATTGATTGAAATTTCATATATCCCCTACTAATCCGAGGGACACTGACGAACTTACCGAAAAAGTCTTTATTTGTAGAAATTGTCCACCAAGAACCCCATCCCCAAGCAATACTTAATCCTGTACCCAACCAACTTGTTTTCAGTAGATAATTAAAGATAAATACATTGACTACTGCTATTAATGTCCAGGGAAATATTTGGTCGGCAGGGAATGGCCCTAGTCTTGGTCTTTCTCCTAAAATCCGATTTACTGTCCGAAAAGTACGTTTCTCTGGCATATTTATTGATTTAACAAATTCGGTGGGTTTAAGTCCCCCGATTCTATAAACGGTCAGTTTTGTGGTCGGTACCCATTACAAAACTGTACTTCCAACTTCCGACTTCCGACTTCATTAATAAAGAGTTATCAGCTATTAATTCAAATGCGTATTTCTCAACAACTGATAACCAAAAAGCTTTTTTACTGAACAATTAAACCAGTAATTAAATCTCCAACAAAAACCGCCATAACTATGATTAATGGAGTTCTTGCTAGTGTCTGCCAATCTTCATCATTCCGGGCAGATTGAATAATGCGAACTAGACTGATACCGACATATAATAGGAATAAACCTCTCAATACATTAAAAAAAAGTTCGATAACTGCTGATGTTTCTCCATTGTTGGCATTACCAAAAGCGTTGGTCATCCAAGTTTGAGCATTATTGAAAAATTGAGCATTAGCTGGAGCCGCCGCAAAATCAATTAGACAAATTACTGCTAACAGCGCAAACAAAACAGCATAGAGATTAACTCCATACTTTCGTTGTAATTTATCGAAGTTAGTAAATAATGCTTGTGACTGTTTCGGCAAGGCAATGACGATGGCGGACGCAATCATAAATCCACCCATCAATATATTGTGGACGGACATCTCTGCTATCATCAACACACCAGTCACGCCCATGAGTGTAAGTGTGTTTTTCTTCGCCCTGTCATTCTTTGGGGAAGGTGAGAGCGTTGCTGTTGCCGAAGCGGAAAAACTTTCTGGGTATTCGTAGTCAGTACGCATCTGCTTTCGTTCTCCTGAACGATTTGATGAGGAATACGCACATTTTTAAATAAATCAACTTCAAGATGGAGACACCTTAGTACTAAAAAAAATAGCACGAAAGTACTAGTATAATATTGCTAACATTCATTTTTTAAGTATCCAGACATCAATTATAGTATTAGCAACCTTTTTGCTTGATATATAATACCTGCAATTATTTATTAGTATAAATATTTTTGTAATTAGCTCAGTAAGATAAAAATTTCGGGATTGACTTTTGCTTGGTTTTGTGGATTAAAGCCTGTTCAATGTAATACATTGTACTGGTGTTTAGAGTGAATTTTCGTAAAGTACATTCAAAAACTTCACAGCTTCACGTTTAGTTGTTTGAGAACGTAAATCGTATTTTTGGGTAGTCGCTGGGTTCGCGTGACCTGCAAGTTCACAAACGGTGAAAACATCTATACCCGCTTCTAGTAGTCTCGACAAATACACTGCCGCCGGATGAAGTGCCAACGGCAGTGATGTGGACAGCACTAAATCAATTATTAAATTGATAACATTAATCTGACAAACTACTTAAGCACCAAAGACTTTTTGCTATCAAAATCGATGTCATTCTTTGGCTGATGATAACGGTTGAATGTTGAGCTTGTCCCCTACCTTGATATTGGCAGCGCCAGGAGCTAGCTCTAGCACCTGATTAGCAACCCGCCCCTTATAAATAGGGCAAGGAGTTTTGTGGCACGGTTCGGCATTGTAAACCGCAGTTGTCACCACATTGTTCTTGAGATAAAAAATGTCTAATGGAAAATTTACCTTGTACATCCAAAAAGGCACATTGTAAATTTCTGCCTCCAAGTTGAATAACATTCCGCGATCGCGTGGCAAAGATGCTCGAAATTTTAGCCCTTTCTCTAATTGCTCTGGTGTAGAGGCGACTTCTAGCTTAAATGTGCTAGAGCCTACGGTGGGCGGAACGCCATCGCCTTTCGTGAGAATGTGCGTAACCGGTAAATTTTGGGGACGAGTTTGGATGTAACCGCTAGCCACAGTGCCAATGATAATTGATACTCCAGCAACAGGGCCTAGTATGTTCAGTAACTTGAAAGCAGCAACGTATAAATCCTTCTTGGAACTGATTTTTAAAGTTTTCATGATTATCCAAAAATATCAACATTGCCGAGACTATATATGGATGAATCGATAGGGCTAGATGGTTGACCTTGTAAAGTCGCAATGTTACGCATACTTTCAACTCGGTCAGCTTCGCGGATGGCTAGAGGATTCATACTCTGCCTTGCTGCCAGCAATGCCGACAATGTAATTCTTAGTGGTGGTAGTTCTTGAAGGGGAGAAACATCGTCGCCAAACATTTGACAGAAACTAAAGACGGCGGCACGTTCAACAATAGCTTGAATCTCCGCACCGACACATCGCTGCGTGGCTTTGAGTAACCTTTTCCATTCTTCTTCGCTGTACCCATCGCCCCCATTACGGAAACGACGATCGAAACGGGCTAAGTGAATCTTGAATATTTCGTGCCGTTCGCCGTAATTTGGGAGATCCACCTTGAAAATCTCGTCGAAGCGGCCACTTCTGGTTAGCTCTGGTGGTAGCCATTCGATGTTGTTAGCCGAAGCAATAATTAAAACCTCACTAGTACGTTCTTGCATCCAGGTCAAAAGCATACCAGCTAGGCGTTTGGATAAATCATCATCCCCGGCGAATCCCT
>NZ_CAWUDO010000233.1:0-3256 GCF_963920935.1 Nostoc sp. CCY 9925
CCTTTTCCCCAAATCCAATGCCGAGTTAAAAATGCACAAAGCGAGCAGTATTGCCATAGTACCCATCGGACTATAACCTCCTGCTTTGGGTGAAAAACGATTAGAGGAATTTTGTAGTCTTCCAATATAAGTTTACCAAGCGGTTCTTCCTCAAATGGTATGAGTAATTTTTCAGCTCCTAAATCAACGTACAAATCTTTTTTGCCCCACTTCAAATGAAAAGGATCGTCGGTAATCGTCCAGCCATCTTTAATTAGGGCATTCTTTAGGTTTTGGTGATAGCGGTCTTTAGCTGGCATAAATTTACTCGAACGAGGAATTAGTACCTTCAGCTTTTGCTACTTCCAACATTGTTTTTAACACCGAATCTGGATTTAAACTAATAGAATCAATTCCTTGTTCAACTAAAAACTGGGCGAATTCTGGGTAATCGCTGGGTGCTTGTCCACAAATGCCGATTTTGCGATCGCACTTTTTCGCGGTTTCTATGGCCATTTTCACCATTCGCTTCACACCCTCACTCCGTTCATCAAACAACCGCGCCACCAACGCCGAATCTCTGTCTAACCCCAATGTCAACTGAGTTAGGTCATTGGAACCAATGGAAAAGCCATCAAATACCTCAGCAAACTCTTGAGCCATAATCACATTACTGGGTAATTCGCACATTACATAAACTTGTAAGTCGTTAACGCCTTGCTTTAAACCATTTTTGGTCATTTCTGCTAACACTAACCGCCCTTCATCGGGAGTGCGACAAAAAGGAATCATGGGGATAACATTTGTCAAACCCATTTCTTCCCGTACTCGCTTCAAGGCATGACATTCTAAGGCAAAAGCTTCTCTGTAACCTTCATCATAGTAACGCGCCGCGCCCCGCCAACCAAGCATGGGGTTTTCTTCATCAGGTTCAAATTGTTGACCGCCTAACAGATTTGCGTATTCATTACTCTTAAAATCTGACATTCGCACAATCACTGGTTTCGGATAAAATGCTGCGGCAATTCTGCCGATACCTTGGGCTAATTTATCCACAAAATATTGAGGTTTCTCGTCATAAAGTGCGGTCAAATCGGCAATTTTAGCTTTAACAAATTCATCTTTTAATAAATCATATTTAATCAATGCCATTGGATGAACTTGGATTTGGTTCGCAATAATAAATTCTGTCCGCGCTAAACCGACTCCATCGTTAGGAATTGCTGATAAACTCAATGCTTCTTGGGGATTACCCACATTCATTAAAATTTGGGTGCGGGTACGGGGTAAGTTTTCTAAGGCGACTTCTTCAACTTCAAAAGGTAATAAACCTGGGTAAACTTTTCCTTCTTCGCCTTCAGCACAAGAAATCGTCACCTCTTGACCAGTTTTCAAAATATCTGTAGCATTGCCACATCCAACGATCGCAGGTACACCCAACTCTCGCGCAATAATCGCCGCGTGACAGGTTCTCCCACCAGAATTAGTCACAATTGCACTGGCACGTTTCATAATTGGTTCCCAGTCGGGGTCAGTTCTTTCTGTTACCAAAACCTCCCCTGGTTGAAACTGTTCGAGTTTTTGAACATCTAAAATTAAGCGTACTTTTCCTTGACTAATTGCTTCTCCAATTGCGCGCCCCGTAACAAGAGGAATTGGAGAGTCGGTAGAAACCCGATTAATCGCGTCTGTACGATGTGGGGAGTGAGAAGATTTTTCCCCATTCCCTATTCCCCATTCCCTATTCCCTAATAGCAAGTGATAACTCCGCAGCACATTTCCCGTCTTCTGCGATTGCACAGTTTCGGGACGTGCTTGGACAATAAAAAGTTGTTTAGTAATTCCATCTTTTGCCCACTCGATATCCATTGGTGTGTAAATGCCGTGGGTTTTGGAATAATGGTCTTCAATTAAACACGCCCAACTTGCTAATTCTAAAATCTCTGCATCGCTGAGGGCAAATTTACCTCTTTCTCTGAAAGGAACAGAGACATTTTTGGTAAATTTTGAGCCGTCATCATAAATCATTTTCAGTTCTTTGCTGCCCAATTTTTTATCAATGATTGGGCGAAAACCTGCTTTTAAAGTTGGTTTAAAAACAGAATATTCATCTGGATTTACTGACCCTTGGACAACGTTTTCACCTAAACCGTAGGCGGCTGTAATTAGGGCTGCATCTTTAAAGCCGGTTTCTGTGTCAATGGAGAACATCACCCCAGAGGTTGCTAAATCAGAACGCACCATTTTTTGTACACCAACGGCAAGGGCAATGCTAAAGTGATCGAATCCCTTGGTGTGACGATAGGAAATGGCGCGATCGGTAAATATGGAAGCAAAGCATTTATGACAAGCTGCTAAAACTCCTTGAGCACCGACAACGTTGAGGTAAGTTTCTTGTTGTCCGGCAAAACTCGCGTCGGGAAGGTCTTCAGCGGTGGCGCTGGAACGGACTGCAACATCTGTCTCTGCATTGTATCGATCGCAAAGACTTTGATAAGCTGTGGCGATGGCTTCTCGTAATTCTACAGGAAAGGGGGTGTGGATTAATAGCGATCGCGCTTTTTTGCCCCGTTCTCGTAAATTTTTCACATCTTCAACATCCAAGTCAGCAAATAATTCCCGTAGCTTTGCTTCTAACCCAGCTGATTCGATGAAATAACGATAAGCATAAGCAGTGGTAGCAAAGCCTGTAGGCACATTAATACCTTTGGGTGTTAATTGTTGAATCATTTCACCTAGTGATGCATTTTTACCACCAACTAAGGGAATATCATGAATACCAACTTCATCAAACCAGAGGATGAGCGATCGCTCTTTGGAAGACTGAGATAAAGTGCTTGTAGATACTATCGTCATATGTATTACCTCTTAATTTGATGTGTTAAAAGTCCGTAATTATTACTATCTAATTTAGCGTCTAAAATAAATTTTACAGGCTTTTACTTTGATCCCACTGAAGTTTATTGAGAAACATAACACCAACAGGGTTTACTCCTCTTAAGAGGACTTTTGCTATTAGCGGTATATTTATAATCTAT
The DNA here is from genome assembly GCF_963920935.1 of Nostoc sp. CCY 9925. Classification (NCBI taxonomy): domain Bacteria; kingdom Bacillati; phylum Cyanobacteriota; class Cyanophyceae; order Nostocales; family Nostocaceae; genus Nostoc; species Nostoc sp. CCY 9925. The sequence goes on from NZ_CAWUDO010000233.1 coordinate 3,018, forward strand.
GGCGGCTTTTGCGACTAGTAGTATATTTCCCATATTTAATTCTAAATTTTGCAGCCAATCTCGTCAGGGTGACGTGATTTTAGATTGTGCAATTCAATGCCAAGCTATAGATATCTTGCAAAAGTCCCTAATACCCCAGCCAAAGCTACGCTTCGTCTCCCCTCCCCTTAGCAAGGCTACGGTGTACACACAAGTCTTCTAGAGTTGCGCCACAGGCTTTTGATCCCCCCAACCCCCCT